>JAOZVS010000148.1 GCA_025869435.1 Zavarzinia sp. | reverse complement strand
TCGCCCAGGCCATAGGCGTTCAGGCGCTGGGTGACGACGCCGCGCGACATGAAATAGGAGGCGACGGCCGAAGCCCGGCGCTCCGACAGTTGCTGGTTCATCTGGTCCGAGCCGACATTGTCGGTATGGCCGACGACATCGATCAGCGACTGCGGATATTGCTGCAGCACGCCGGCCACCTGGTCGAGCGGGCCATAGAACTGCGGCTGGATCTCGGACGAGCCGGTGCGGAAGGTGACGCCGCCCGGCATGATCAGGCGGATGCTGTCGCCGACGCGCTGCACCTCGACGCCGGTCCCCGCCATCTTCTCGCGCAGCTGCTTTTCCTGCTGGTCCATGTAGTAGCCGACGGAGCCACCGGCGAGGGCGCCGATGCCGGCGCCGATCAGGGCGCCTTGGCCCCGGTTGCCGGCGACCGCCGCGCCGATGCCCGCGCCAAGCAGGGCGCCGATACCGGCCCCCGCGCCGGTGTTGGAGATCCGGCCATCCTCGGCGCAGCCGGCGACCAGGCCGCCCGCCAGGGCAAGAACCAATGCGTGCTTCAACATCCGATGCTTCCTCTCAAGCTGCTTCCGCCCCCCGAGGTCAGTGCCACGCCATTCTAGGCGTTACCGCATGGGGTTGCCAGTGGGGGCCGCGTGATCTTCGTCACAGGGATCAGGAACTCGCGGCTATAACGCCGGTGACGGGGCGCCAGTTCCGCTATTTTCGCCCCAGGATGGCGCCCAGCTTCATGGCGATGGCCAATTTGCCCTCGACCCTCAGGCGTCCCATCATGAAGGCGGTGGTGCCGTCCAGGCGGCCCTCGGTCATCGCCGCGAAGTCGGCGAGGCTGACCTTGAGCGTGCAATCGGCCGGCAGATCCTCGGCGCTGACCTTGTGGGGCGATGTCCTGCCGTCGATGAAGACGACGCCAGCCCCGTTGAAATCGAGTTTCAGGGTGGCGTCGAGGGCGATATCCGGCCCCAGCCGCCGCGAGACTTCGGATCGTATCTGCTCGACACGGTCTTCATGCATTTCATGTTCCCCCCGGAATCCCGGTCAGGATAGGGCCTTGGCAAGCGCGCGTCACCCTCGGGGACTCGTGACCGGCTTGCCGCCTGATGATGTGCTGGCTAGGGTGCCGGAAAAGCGGACGGGGAGAGATGATGGAGATCAAGGTGACGGCGACGGGGCCAGGGCCCGAGCGTCTGTGGCGGGAGGCGCTGGCGGCCGGCCGGTTGACCCTGCCCTTCTGCGATGCCTGCGGCCGGGCGCATTTCTTCCCCCGCGTGCTCTGCCCCCATTGCGGTGCCGGCGACATCACCTTCCGTGAGGTCAGCGGCCGCGGCACGGTCCATTCGACGACGGTGCTGCGCCGGAAGCCGGCCGAGGGCGGCGATCTCAACATCGCCCTCGTCGATTTCGCCGAGGGCGGCCGCATGATGTCCCGGGTCGACGGCCTGCCGCCGGCCGAGGTGCGCATCGGCCTCGCGGTCACCGCCCGCATCCTCGTCGAGGACGGCGCGCCGATCGTGGTCTTCGTTCCCGGGGAGGCGGCATGATGGCGGTCCATCGTCTGCGCGGCTCGGCCGCGATCGTCGGCGCCGGTCAGGCCGGTATCGGCGAAGCCCCGGGCCGCAGTCCTTTCGATCTGATCGGCGACGCGACGCGCGCGGCCCTCGATGACTGCGGGCTGAAGCTGTCGGATATCGACGGCGTGTTTTCCGCGACCATGATCAATTCGATGCCGGCGATTTCGGTCGCCGAATATCTCGGTCTCCGGCCCAGGGTGACCGAGGGGACCAATACCGGCGGCTCCTCCTTCCTCGCCCATATGCAATGGGCGGCGCTCGCCCTCGACGCCGGCCTGTGCGAGGTCGCGCTGATCACCTATGGCTCCAACCAGCGCACCGGGGCGGGCAAATTCGTCACCACCTCGGAAACCGTGGCCTGGGAAGCGCCCTACAAGCCGCGCTATCCGGTCTCGGCCTATGCCCTGGCGGCGGCCCGCCACATGCATGAATTCGGCACGACGCGGGCGCAGCTGGCCGAGGTCGCGGTGGCGGCCCGGACCTGGGCCAATCTCAATCCGGAAGCCTTCGCCCGGGGGCCGCTCTCGATCGAGGATGTGCTGGCGGCCCGGATGCTGTCCGATCCCCTGACCGTGAAGGATTGCTGCCTCGTGACCGATGGCGCCGGCGCCATCATCATGACCCGGGCCGACCGGGCCAGGGATTTCCCCAAGGCCCCGGTCTACATGCTGGGGGTCGCGGCCGAGAACTGGCACCGCTGGGTCTCGTCCATGCCGGACCTGACCACCACCTCGGCCAGCCGCTCCGGTCCTCGGGCGATGGAAATGGCGGGGGTGTCCCACGCCGATCTCGATCTCGTGATGCTTTACGACGCCTTCACGATCACGCCGGTCCTGTTCCTCGAGGATCTCGGCTTCTGCCCCAAGGGCGAGGGCGGGCGTTTCGTCGCCGATGGCAAATTGCGCCATGGCGGCGGCTTCGCCCTCAACACCAATGGCGGCGGCCTGTCCTGCGTGCATCCCGGCATGTATGGGCTGTTCCTGCTGATCGAGGCGGTGCGCCAGCTGCGCGGCGAATGCGGCGCGCGCCAGCTCGATGCCCCGAAGACCGCCCTGTGCCATGGCAACGGCGGCCATTGGTCGTCGCAGGTGACGGCCATCCTGGGGCTGGAAGAGACGCTTTGAGGCGTCTCTTCCAGCGGAAGGCCCAGAGAGGTCTCTCAGAGCCCGTCGAACAGCGCGGTCGACAGGTAACGTTCGGCGAAGCTGGGGATGATCACGACGACGGTCTTGCCCGCCATCTCGGGCCGGGCCGCGACCTCGAGGGCGGCCGACAGCGCCGCGCCCGAGGAGATGCCGCAGGCGATGCCTTCGAGCCGGGCCGCCTGACGCGAGGTCTCGAAAGCGGTCTCGTTGCCGATGGTGATGATCTCGTCGAGCAGGGCGCGGTCGAGGATCGGCGGCACGAAGCCGGCGCCGATGCCCTGGATCTTGTGCGGGCCGGGCTGGCCGCCCGACAGCACCGGGCTGTCCTCGGGCTCGACCGCGATCATCTTCACCGAAGGCTTCAGCTTCTTCAGCGCGGTGCCGATGCCGGTGATCGTGCCGCCGGTGCCGACACCGGCGACGACTACGTCGACCTTGCCTTCGGTGTCGTTCCAGATTTCCTCGGCCGTCGTCACCCGGTGGATCGCCGGGTTGGCGGGGTTCGAGAATTGCTGCGGGATGACCGCGCCGGGGATTTCCTTCACCAGTTCCTCGGCCCGGTTGATCGCGCCGCGCATGCCCTTCTCGGGTGGCGTCAGCTCGAGTTCGGCACCAAGGAGGAGAAGCATCTTCCGCCGCTCGATCGACATGGACTCGGGCATGCACAGGATCAGCCGGTAGCCCTTGGCGGCGGCGACGAAGGCCAGCGCGATGCCGGTATTGCCCGAGGTCGGCTCGATCAGCGTGGCGCCGGGGGCGAGTTTGCCCGCTTCCTCCAGCGCCTCGATCATGGCGACGCCGATGCGATCCTTCACGCTCGACAGCGGATTGAAGAATTCGAGCTTGGCCAGGACCTCGGCCTTGGCCCCGGCCGCTTCCGTCATGCGGTGCAGGCGGACGAGCGGGGTCGAGCCGATGGTCTCGGTGATGTTGTCGTAGACGCGGCCGCGTCCGGGCTTTGCCGGCTGGGTCATTGTCATTTCCTCCCTGGGATTGGGCTCAGATCGAGAAATCCATGCGCTCGCGGCCCTCGGAATGGACCCCGGCGCCTTCGGCGCGGCGGCACAGGTCCTCGACCGTGATCGAATCGAGCTTGGCCATGATGGTGTCGTGCAATTCCGCCCACAGCGGCTGGACCACCTTCTTGCCGAGGTCGGAGGTCATGGGCGCGCCTTCGCCATTGTCCTCCTCCTCCGCCGATTCGATGGCGCCGACGACGCGGATGATCTCGCCCACGGTGATGCGCCGACGCTCCCGCGCCAGACGGTAGCCGCCCTTGGGCCCGCGCACGCCTTTCAGCACGCCGGCATGGACCAGCTGCTGCATCACCTGTTCCAGGTAACGCTGGGGGATGCCCTGGCGCCGCGTGATCTCCTTGGACTGCACCGGCTCGGGCCGGGCGTTGTAGGCGATGTCGACGACGGCCTCGAGGGCGAACAGCATCTTGCGCGAAAGGCGTAGCATCAGATGTTCCGTTCCTTCACGGTTTCCGCGATGCGCCGGGCGAGGCGCGCCGCGACTTCGGTCTTGGGCAGCCGGGGCCAGCTTTCGACCCCCTCGGCGGTGACGATATGGATCGCGTTGTCGGACGCGCCCATGACGCCGCCCTCGGGGCCGCTGCCCACGTCGTTGGCGATGATCCAGTCGCAGCCCTTGCGGGCCAGCTTGGCTTTCGCGTGGTCGACCACCTTCTCGGTCTCGGCGGCGAAGCCGACGACGAGGGGCGGGCGCCGCGCCCCCGACTTCGAGACGGTGGCGAGAATATCCGGGTTCTCGACGAAGGCGAGGGCCGGCACCTGGCCGCTGCCGTCTTTCTTGATCTTCTGGTCGGCCTCGCCCGCCACCCGCCAGTCGGCGACGGCGGCGGCGCAGACGACGATATCGGCCGGCAGGGCGGCATCGACCGCCGCCGCCATCTGGCGCGCGGTCTCGACATGGCGGGTCTCGACCCCCGCCGGGTCCTGCAGGGCGACGGGGCCCGAAACCAGCGTGACCTGGGCGCCGAGGCCGGCCAGCGCGCTCGCCAGGGCATGGCCCTGCTGGCCGGACGAGCGGTTGGCGATATAGCGCACCGGATCGATCGGCTCGTGGGTCGGGCCGGAGGTGACCACGACGCGCTTGCCCAGCAGCGGGCGATCCCCGCGCGAGGCGTAGAAATCCACGATCCGGGACAGGATCTCGGCGGGTTCGGCCAGGCGGCCGGGGCCGAATTCACCGCAGGCCATGTCGCCCTCGTCCGGGCCGACGACCGATACGCCATCGGCCAGCAGGCGGGCATGGTTGCGCCGCGTCGCCTTGTGCGTCCACATGCGGACATTCATGGCGGGCGCGATCAGCACGGGTTTGTCGGTGGCGAGCAGGGCGGTGGAGGCGAGGTCGTCGGCGAGGCCATGGGCCATCTTGGCCATCAGGTCGGCGGTCGCTGGACAGACCACGATCAGGTCGGCGTCGCGGCTCAACTGGATGTGGCCCATGTCCGCCTCGTCGGTCAGCGAGAACAGATCGGTATAGACCTTGTCGCCGGTCAGGGCGGCGACCGACAGCGGCGTGACGAATTCCTGCGCGGCCCGGGTCAGGATGGCCCGCGTGGCGATCCCCTGCCGGGCGAGGAGACGGATCAGCTCCAGCGCCTTGTAGGCAGCGATGCCGCCGCCGATGACCAGAAGGATTCGCTTGTCGGCCATGGACCTGCCCGCCACCGGATGAGGAATAGCGTTTTATACGGCTATTTGGTGGACTTCAACAGAAATGCCGCAATCTACCCGGGTTTGACGGAAGCGCCATCTTGCCCTAGATCGAATGAAGAATCGGGGAGAGGGACATGCAACCGACGACCGCCATCGCCACCATCGCCGGGATGTTCGCCCTGACGGCCCTTCTGTCGGCCTGCGGCACGCCGGCCTCGCCCACGGCCCAGCCGCCCCATGCCCTGACCTCGCTGTCCAGCGGCTGGCAGGTCGGCGCCAGCGAGATGCGCGACGGCGAAGGGCGGAGCTTCACCGTCTGCACCCTGCAACGGGCGGGCGACGGCGGCAGCCGGTTCTGGATCGCCACGACTTCGGCGACGATCACCAGGGACCTTTACATCGGCCTGCGCTCGGCCGCCCTGCCGGCGGTCGAGGGACGCGCGGCGCGCAAGGCCGGCCTCGTCATCGACGGCACCGCCTTCCGGCCGCAGCGGGCGCAGCAGGCGGGGGATTCCCTGTCGATGGTGATCCCCGGCGCCGAGTCGGAAGCCTTCCTGCAGGCTTTCGCCAAGGGCTACAATCTCGAGGTGACGGCCGAGGACCTGCCGGGCTTTTCCTTCCCGGTCAACCTCGTCGGCACCGCCAACGGCCGCCGCGAATGGCAAAAATGCATCGAGACCGAGCTGAAGGCGCCTTGATCTAGCGGGTCGCGGCGAGGACGACGACGGCGGCGGCGAGGGCGATCACCGCCCACCACAGGCGGCGCTGGGTCTTGGCCTGACCTTCGGCGATGGCGCGGGCGGTTTCCGGATGCAGGCGAAGGCCCGTTTCGGTGATCTGGGCGCCGAAACGCTCGAATTTCTCGATGATGCCGGGCAGGCGCCGGGCCATGCCGGCCATGCCCTCGGCCGCGTCCATCAGCCGGTGTTCCGGCGAGAAGGTCGAGACCAGCCATTTCTCGACCACGGGGCGCGAAACTTCCCAGATGTTCATGTCGGGATCGAGCCCGCCGCAGACCCCCTCGACGACGACCATGGTCTTCTGCAGCAGGAGGAGATCCGGCTGGGTCTCCATGGCGAAAGTCTCGGTGATCATGAACAATTGCTGCAAGAGGCGGGCGATGGAAATCTCCCGCGTCGGTCGGCCCAGGATCGGCTCGCCGATGGAGCGCAGGGCCTGGGCGAACAGCTCGACCGATTTGCCCGGCGGCAGGATGCCGGCCTCGGCATGGACCCGGGCGACGCGCAGGTAATCGGCGGTGATGAAGCCGATCAGGGTTTCCGCCATGAAACGGCGCATCGGCCGCGACAGCCGGCCCATGATGCCGAAGTCGATGACGACAATGGTGCCGTCGTCGGCGACGAAGAGATTGCCCTGGTGCAGGTCGGCGTGGAAGAAGCCGCGCCCCAGCGCCTGATCGAGGAAACTCTGCATCAGCCGGCTGGCCAGCAGCCGGGGATCGTGGCCGGCGGCGACCAGCCGGGCGCGGTCGCCGATCGGCGTGCCATGAACCCGGTCGACGGTCAGCACCCGGCGGGCGGTGCGGCTCCAGTCGACGGCGGGGGCGATGACGCCGCCCTGCTTGTCGAGGTGGAGCGCCAGTTCCGAGGCGGCGGCGGCTTCCAGCCGCAGGTCCATCTCGAGAAAGGAAACCTCGGCCAGGGTGCGCACCACTTCGCGCGGGCGCAGACGCTTCAGGGGCGGCAGCCAGGCCTCGCCGATCTCGGCCGCCCAGGCGAGGGCGTCGAGATCGCGGCGGAAGGCGGGCTCTATCCCCGGGCGCAGCACCTTGACCGCGACCTGCCGGCCCTCCCGCGTCACCGCGAAATGGACCTGCGCGATGGAGGCGGCGGCGATGGGCTCCTCGTCGATGGACAGGAACAGCTCGTCCATCGGATGCATCAGCTCGTGCTCGATGATCCGCCGGGCTTCCGCCGCCGGGAAGGGCGGCACCCGGTCCTGCAACTGGGCGAGGGCGCGGGCGACCGGCTCGCCGACGAGATCGGGGCGGGCGGCGAGGCTCTGTCCCAGCTTGATATAGGTCGGGCCGAGACTGCCGAGCGCCAGCGCCAGCCGCTCGCCCTGGGTCTTGCCCTCGAGCGCGGCGCGGCGCGGGCGCAGCTGGATCGCCATCAGGCGCCGGCCGGCCCGGGCCAGCAGGGGCAATTCCTCGGTCAGCTCGGCCGGGAACAGCGCGTCATGGACCGCCAGCCGGCGCGCGACGCGGATGAGGCGCAAGGCGTGGCGAAACGCGCGGAACATGGGCGGCGGCCTACAGGCGCCAGCCGGAATGGATGGCGGCGACCCCGGCGGTCAGATTGCGGACCTGAACCTGCTCGAAGCCCGCGGTGCGCAGCATGGCGGCGAAAGTCTCCTGGTCCGGGAACTTGCGGATGCTCTCGACCAGATAGCGATAGGCATCGGCATTGCCGGCCACCATGCTGCCGATGCGCGGGATCACGCGGAAGGAATATTCCTCGTAGATCTTGTCGAGGCCCGGCACGACGACCTTGGAGAATTCGAGGCACATGAAACGCCCGCCCGGCTTCAGCACCCGGCGCATTTCCTTCAGCGCCTCGGGGATGCGGGTGACGTTGCGGATGCCGAAGGCGATGGTGACGTAATCGAAGCTGCGATCCTTGAACGCCAGCTTCTCGGCGTCGCCCACGGTCCAGTCGAGGGCGAGGCGCCCCTGGTCGAGGGCGCGGTCGCGCCCGACCATGATCATCTCGGCATTGATGTCGGCGACGGTGACATGGGCCCCCGCCCCCGCCTTGTCGAGGAAGCGGAAGGCGATGTCGCCGGTACCGCCCGCGACATCGAGCAGGTGGCTGCCCGGCCCGGGGTTGAGCCAGTCGATCATCGCCGTCTTCCACAGGCGATGCACGCCGCCCGACATGAAGTCGTTCATGACGTCGTAGCGTTTGGCGACCGAATCGAAGACGCCGCGCACCCGGCGCGCCTTGTCTTTCTCGGCGACGGTCTCGAAACCGAAATGGGTGACGGTTTCGGCGGAATCGTGGGCTGGGATGTCCTGGCTCATGGCGCGACACCATAGCGCCCCGAGCCCGAGCCCGCTAGGCTCCGTCCATGCCCGAGCTACCCGAAGTCGAAACCGTCTGTCGCGGCCTTGCCCGCGCCCTCGAAGGCCGCCGTCTGTCCCGCGTCCAGCAGCGCCGGCCCGACCTGCGCCTGCCCTTTCCACCCCGATTCGCCGAGCGGCTGACGGGGCGGCAGATCGTCGCGATCCGCCGCCGCGCCAAATACATGCTGTGGGATCTCGACGACGGCACCGTGCTGCTCGGCCATCTCGGCATGTCCGGCCGGATGCAGGTGGGGGTGGGGCCGCTGCCCGCGCTCGGCCCCCACGATCATGTGGTGTTCGAGACCGGGGACGGCCCCCATGTCATCTACAACGACCACCGGCGCTTCGGCCTGATGACCCTCGACCACCGGGACACGATCGCGGTCCATCCCCTGCTCGCCGGCATCGGGCCGGAGCCCTTGGGCAATGAATTCAACGCCGATGTCCTCTCGGCCGCGCTCGCCGGCCGGCGGACGCCGATCAAGGCTGCCCTCCTCGACCAGAAGGTGGTCGCCGGGCTCGGCAATATCTATGTCTCGGAAGCCCTGTTCCGCGCCGGCATCTCGCCCGAGCGGGAAGCGGCCACCGTCGCCGGCAAGCGGGCGGAGCGGCTGGTGCCGGCGATCCGCGACGTGCTGAACGAGGCGATCGCCGCCGGTGGCTCCACCCTGCGCGACTATGTCCAGGCGGATGGCGAGCTGGGCTATTTCCAGCATGCCTTCAAGGTCTACGACCGCGAGGGCGACGCCTGCCCGACCTGCGCCAAGGGCACGATCACCCGCATCGTGCAGAGCAACCGCTCGACCTATTTCTGCCCCCGCTGCCAGAAATGACGCTATAGTGCCGGCCATGCGCGCGCTCGTCCTCGTCGCCCTTCTGCTCGCCGGCCTGCCGGCCCTGGCCGCGACCCGGTTCCTGACCGGATCGGAGGATGTGCCGCTGATGGACGGCCTCGCCGAAATCGCCGAGACCAGCACGATCTTCGATGCGCCCGGCGGCCGCATCGTCGAGGTGGACGCCAGGGGCGCGGTCGCGGCGGCCGATATCCTGCGTTATTACGCCGACAGCCTGCCGGCCCTCGGCTGGGTCGCGGATCCCGTCGGCGAAAACGCGTCGCTCACCTTTCGGAGGGGGGCGGAAATTCTCGTGATCACCATAATGGGCGAGCCGGGGGCGGGGGGCGTCGTCCGTTTCAACCTGCGTCCGCGCGCGTCCTGATCCCCACCCCGCATAACTCAACTGGAAACGTACCGGAGTGCGTCATGGCCTATGCCACCATCCTGACTGAAATCCGCGGCGCGGTCGGCCTCATCACCCTGAACCGGCCCCAGGCGCTGAACGCCCTGAACGCCGAGCTGCTGGGCGAACTCTGCACCGCGCTCGAAGCCTATGACGCCGACGAAGCCGTCGGCTGCATCGTCGTCACCGGCTCGGCCAAGGCTTTCGCGGCCGGCGCCGATATCAAGGAAATGGCGCCCCAGTCCTACATGGACATGTTCAAGGCCGATTTCTTCGCCGAGCCGCATAACCGCATCTGCGGGATCAAGAAGCCGATCATCGCGGCGGTCTCGGGCTATGCCCTCGGCGGCGGCTGCGAACTGGCGATGCTGTGCGATTTCATCATCGCCGGTGACAACGCGAAATTCGGCCAGCCGGAAATCAACCTCGGCGTCATTCCGGGCATCGGCGGCTCCCAGCGCCTGACCCGCTTCGTCGGCAAGTCCAAGGCGATGGACATGTGCCTGACCGGCCGCATGATGGATGCCGCCGAGGCCGAGCGCTCGGGCCTCGTCTCCCGCGTGTTCCCGGCGGCGGATCTCCTGGCCGAAGTCATGAAGATCGCCGACTCGATCGCCGAGAAGTCGCACCCGATCCTGTCCATGGCCAAGCAGGCGGTGAACCGCTCCTACGAGACGACGCTGTCGGAAGGCGTTTTGTTCGAGCGCCGGCTGTTCCATTCGGCCTTCGCCACCGAAGACCAGAAGGAAGGCATGTCCGCCTTCGTCGAGAAGCGCAAGCCCGCCTTCAAGCAGCGCTGAGGGATACGGGCGCCGGCCTCACGCGGCCGGCGCCGCCATCCAGTAGAGGCCGGAGATCAGGCCGAAAGCCAGGATCCGACCCCGTTTGGCCACCGGTCGATAGAATTTTAAGAACATGGATTGCGTTTGCTCGCTGATTGCTGTTAACGAGACAGAGTCTACTATTCACAATATGCGTGTTATTGACAAAATTCACGGGGGCTATTTCGGTCCAATGTCTATGCGATCTTGGCGCACCATCCTCGCTGCTTTCGGAATAGCACTTGCGGTCGCTCTGCCTACCGCGAAAGGGTTCGCCCAGGAAGCTCAGCCTCAAGAGGTACTTCAAAACGCCGATCCGCAACCAATTGACGATGAAGTCGAGGGGCACAACATATTGGAACGCCCATGTGAGTTCGGTCGGGGCGATAGAAGTTCGGACCTATGCGCACAGTGGAAAGCGGCGGATGCTGCAGCTGCTAGCGTAATTGTTGCTGAAAAGTCCTTTTGGTCAGGAGTTGTTGGTCTCGTAATAAGTTCCATCACTTTTGTCACTGCCGTTGCTGCTGCGATCTATGCGCGTGGCGCAATGATCGAAACACGACGAATGGGTGAGGCGCAATCCAGAGCTTATCTTGGTGAGGAGAAAACAGAATTTTTGTTTTCTGTTAATCAAATTAATGGTGAACGATCTATTAATAACTGTGTAGTTTCATGGAAAAATTATGGAGAATCCCCTGCATTTATAATTAAATCTGGTGGAGGTTTATTTGGCGGAGATGGCGCCACCGAGGAGAGAATTTCCAGATTTAAAAATGATGCTAAAGGAAAATTTTTTAGTACTTATGCTGTATTTCCGAACAAAATGACAAATTTTGGAGATAGCAAAGCAAGCCCACAAGATACAATGGAGTGGATGGCTGGTCGTCAACAATTAATGGTTTATTCTTTTGTTGTTTATAGCGATATATTTGGAATGAAGTGGTTTTCAGAAAGCTGCAATACCGCCCACTATATTACACAAAATGGCAAAAATATTGTTCGTTTTAGCCCTTACAATTCCCATAATTCTGGGCCGGAGCCATTTCGAGGGCAGGCATAATCCTCCCCACCCCCGCAGTGCTGCGCCGAATAAATAATTCGGAATTCACCGGCAAGGGCCGCACTTGAACCCGCCGGGCGCTGCCGCTAGTGTCCGGCCACTTTATGACAGGAACGGCCGTGAGCACGCTCGAGAGCGCGATCGAAAGCCGGCGGACCTTCGCGATCATCTCGCACCCGGACGCCGGCAAGACTACTTTGACCGAAAAGCTGCTGCTGTTCGGCGGTGCCGTGCAGCAGGCGGGCGCGGTCAAGGCGCGCGGCGACCAGCGGCGCGCCCGCTCCGACTGGATGAAGGTGGAGCAGGAGCGCGGCATCTCGGTCACCGCCTCGGTCATGACCTTCGAGGCGGACGGCTGCACCTTCAACCTTCTCGACACGCCGGGCCACGAAGACTTCTCGGAAGATACCTATCGCACGCTGACCGCGGTCGACAGCGCCATCATGGTGATCGACGCCGCCAAGGGTATCGAGGCGCGGACCCTGAAGCTGTTCGAGGTCTGCCGCCTGCGGGACGTGCCGATCCTGACCTTCGTCAACAAGATGGACCGCGAGGCGCGCGATCCCTTCGAGCTGATGGACGAGATCGAGAAGACCCTGGCCCTCGACGTGACGCCCGCCACCTGGCCGATCGGTCAGGGCCGCGATTTCCACGGCTGCTATGACCTGATCCACGACGAATTGATCCTCATCGACCGCGGCGCCGGCAACAAGCTGCCCGAAATCGAGAAATGTTCGGGCCTCGACGACCCCAAGATCGACGCCAAACTGCCGGCCGAACTGGTCGCCAAGCTGCGCGAGGATGTCGAGATGATCCGCGGGCTGTGTCAGCCCTTCGACGAGGAAAGCTATCGCGCCGGCCATCTGACGCCGATCTTCTTCGGCTCGGCCCTGCGCTCCTTCGGTGTGCGCGAACTTCTGCAGGGCCTCGCCGAAATGGCACCGCCGCCCCGGCCGGCCAAGGCGTCGAGCCGGCTGGTCACGCCGACCGAGCCGAAGGTCGCCGGCTTCGTCTTCAAGATCCAGGCGAACATGGACAAGAACCACCGCGACCGCGTGGCCTTCATCCGTCTCGTTTCGGGTGAATTCAAGCGCGGCATGAAGATGAAGCACATCCGCTCCGGCCGGATGCTGGCGATCAACAATCCGGTGCAGTTCATGGCCGGCGACCGAGAGACGGCGGATCTCGCCTATGCGGGCGATATCCTCGGCATTCCGAACCATGGCACGCTCCGCATCGGCGACACGCTGACCGAGGGCGAGGATCTCGCCTTCCTCGGCGTTCCCTCCTTCGCCCCGGAAATGCTGCGCCGGGTGAAGCTGGACGATCCCATGAAGGTGAAGCACCTGCGCCGCGCCCTCGAGCAATTGGCCGAGGAAGGCGCTTCCCAGGTGTTCCGGCGCCAGATCGGCGGCGACTATGTGGTCGGCGTCGTCGGGCCGCTGCAGTTCGACGTGCTCAAAAGCCGGCTCTTGGCCGAATACGGCCTCGACATCGAATTCGAATCGGCCAATTTCGAACTCGCCCGCTGGGTCGATGCCGACGACAAGAAGGCGCTCGCCGAATTCGCCGACAGCAACAAGATGAACCTCGCCGAGGATCACGACGGTGCCCTCGTCTATCTCGCGCGGAACCAATGGTATCTGCAGCGGGCCAAGGACGACTGGCCGGCGGTGAAATTCCTCGCGACCCGCGAACAGATCACCGCCGCCGGCGACCGTCTGACCGCCGCCGATCAGGTGCACTGACATGAGCGATGCCGCCCGGCGCCTCCAGCCGCCGCCGGGCGGCACGTTCGACCGGCTGCTGCGCGGCGGCATCGTGCTGCGCACCGCCGCCTTTCCCGTCGCGGGGCCGGCAAGGGGCACCGTCGCCCTGCTGACCGGGCGCAATGAATTCATCGAGAAATATCACGAGACCGTCGCCGACCTGCACGACCGGGGTTTCGACGTCCATCTGATGGACTGGCGCGGTCAGGGCCTGTCGGCCCGCCTGCTGCCCGATCGGATGAAGGGCCATGTCCGCGACTTCGCCGATTACGTCGACGATCTCGAAGCCTTCGTCGACCGCATCGCGCCGAGGGGGCCACTGATCCTCATGGCCCATTCCATGGGCGGCCATATCCTGCTGCGGGCCCTGGCCCAGCGGCCGGGCCTCCGCGCGCGGGCGGCCGGGGCCGTGCTGTGTTCCGCGATGCTGGCGATCAATACCGGCGCCCTTGGCCCCAGGGGCGCCGGCCGGGTCGCCCGGGCGCTGGTCCGCCTCGGCCTCGGCAAGCGGGCCTTCCCGGGTAAGGAGGGCGGCGGCGAGAACGTCCTGACCTCCGATCCCGAACGGGCGGGGGATCAGGCCGCCCTCATCGCGGCCAACCCGGATCTCGACCTCGGTCCGCCCACCTTCGGCTGGCTCGACGCCGCCTTCCGCTCGATGGCGCTGCTGGCGAGGCCGGGCTTGGTCGAGGCGGTGGACATGCCGGTGCTGGTCGCCGTCGCGGGCAGCGACCGGGTGGTGGTGCCGGCCGCCGAACGGGCCGTCGCGGCAAGACTGCCCCGGTCCAATCTGCTGGAGATCGAGGCCGCCCGCCACGAAATCCTGAAGGAACGCGACGATCTGCGGGCGCAGTTCTGGGCGGGCTTCGACAAGTGGTGCCAGGCGGCCCTCGGTCTTTGACGGCCAGCGGTATTACCGCGCCGCAATAAAGGCGTCGCCGGTGATTTTCACCCCGTTTCGTTGAGTTCGGTGATCGAAATATTCTGATTCGGGGAATAATTCCCTGTTTCCGATGAGGTCATTGTCAAAGACCCGTCCTGCTGTACGCTTGCGAAAGGCGCAGGGGGATCGGGCAAATGTTTCCTCGGACCAGGCTTCGATATTATATCGCTTCGTTGTTTCTCGTATTGATGACGGGTTACGCCGTCGTCAATGTCGGCCTTGGTTATTGGCAGACCCGCCAGATGTTGCTGGCCGACGCCGAGGTTCTGTTCGAGCATATTGGCGGCGAGATCAGTCTGGTCATCGATGCCCGTTACGAGGCGGCGGCGCAGGCGGCGGAAATGATCGCGGCGGCGACCCGGACGGATCTCGACGATCGCCTGGGCAGCCTTCCGCTGATGGTCCAGGCGGTCAACAGTACCTTCGGTGTTTCCGCGGCCTATGTCGGTTTCGACAATGGCAGTTTCCTGCTGGTCCGCCGCTACCGGCGCGATCTGGCCGCGACCCGTGACGCCCCGGCCGAGACCGCCTATCTGGTCCAGTCGATCGACATCGAACAGGAGGGGCCGCGCGGCAGCTATCGGTTCTACGACGCGGCGCTGCGCCTGCTTGGCCGGATGCCGGCCCCGGACTACCGTTTCGATCCGCGCACGCGCCCGTGGTATGCTCAGGCCCTCGCTTCGGCGCAGACGATCGCGGTCGATCCCTACATCTTCTTCACGACCCGGGAAATCGGCACCAGCGTCGCCCGCCGGACGCCGGACGGACGCGCGGTGGCGGGAATCGACATCACGCTGGATTCGCTGTCGCTGGCCCTGTCATCCCTGCGCCCGACGAAAAGCGCCGACCTCTTCATTTTCGATCGCGGTGGCCGGGTGATCGTCGATCCGGCCGGTGCGAAGCCGGTGGTCAGTCCCGATGGAACCGAGGTGACGCTGCCCATGGTGGCCGGGGAATTGCGACAGGCGATCCTGGCCGCCGCCAACCGGAGCAATGGCGACGGCAAGGCCAGCTACGCCGAAATCGGCGAGACCTCCTGGATGATCCTGCTGCGCAACCTCGGCACCTCCAGTAATCCCCTGTTCGCCGGGATCGCCGCGCCGCAGCCCGAATTGCTGGTGACATCGGACCGGATGCGGAACGAGGGGCTGATCATCGCCTTTCTCGTTCTCCTGCTGTCGGTGCCGGTCACCCTGGCCCTGTCGGGGCTGGCCTCGCGCCCGGTCGAGGCGCTGACCCGGGCGGCCAACCGCATCCGCGCCCTGCGCTTCGACACGAAGACCAAGATCGCGACGCCGCTGATCGAGATCGACGAACTGGCCCATGCCATGGACGGCATGACGGCGACCATCCGCCAGCTGCTGGGCATCACCGCGACCCTGACCAGCGAGGGCGATTTCGACCGCCTGCTCACCCTCGTCATCGACGAGACCAGCCGCCTCGCCTCGGCGCGCGGCGGGGTCATCTATCTGGCGGAGGCCGATGGCACCATGGTGCCCTCCGGCGCCCGCTGGGCCGGCAAGGATCACGAGGGCGGCATCCCCGTGCTCCACCCCGAGGATGTCGATGCTGCCGACCATCCCGTCATCCGCACCCTGGGCGGCCGGCGCCAGATCCGCCGGCTGACCCCGGAACAGGTTCAGGCTTTCTATCCCGGACTCGACTATGCGGCGCCACTCACCGCCTTCGCCATTCCCTTGCGCAATCGCGAGGGCGAGACGGTCGGCGCGCTGATGCTGCTCATCGAAACGGCGGGCGAGGATCAGCCGCATATTCCGGCCGAGGTCGTCGCCGTGGTCGAGGCGGTGTCGGGCACGGCCGCCGTCAGCATCGAGACGAGGCGCCTGATCATCGCGCAAAGGCGTCTGTTCAACGGCGTCATCACCATGCTCGCCGGCTCGATTGATACCAAGAGCCCCTACACGGGCACCCATTGCCAGCGCGTGCCGGCGCTGATGGAAATGCTGGCGGGGGCCGCCGTGAACGCCCGCTCCGGGGTCTTCCGCGACTTCGACCTGACCGAGGCGCAGTGGGAGGAATTGCGCGTGGCCAGCTGGCTGCATGACTGCGGCAAGATCACCTCGCCGGAATATGTCATCGACAAGGCGACCAAGCTGGAGACCATCAGCGACCGCCTGCATGAAATCCGCACCCGCTTCGAGGTGGTGAAACGGGAAGCCGAGGTCGCCTGCTGGCAGACGATCGCCGAAGGGGCGCCCCGGGATGCCAGCCTCGCCAGCCTCGCCGCCGACTGGGCCGCGATCGATGCCGATTTCGCCTTCGTCGCCGCCTGCAATGTCGGCAGCGAATTCATGGATTCGGGCCATGTCGCCCGGCTGCACCGGATCTCGGCGACCCGGCGCTGGCACCGCACCCTGAGCGATCGCATCGGCCTGTCATGGGAAGAGCGCGATCGCAAGGCGCGGGTGCCGGAGCCGCCCCTGCCGGCGGAAGAATCCGTCCTGGCCGACCGGGCCGACCACATCATCGAACGCCGCCCGGGGGAGCGACTGCCCCCCGGCAATCCCTGGGGTTTCAAGGTCGATGTGCCCGAACATCTCTACAACAGGGGCGAGATCTACAATCTGTCGATCAGCCGGGGCACCCTGACCCCGGAGGAGCGCTTCAAGATCAACGAGCACATCATCGTGACGATCCGCATGCTGAGCGAACTGCCCTTCCCGCCCAATCTGCGCAACGTGCCCGAGATCGCGGGCGGCCATCACGAGAAGATGGACGGTGGCGGCTATCCCAAGCGCCTGACGCGCGACGACATGAGCTGGCCCGCCCGCATGATGGCGGTCGCCGATATCTTCGAGGCGCTGACGGCGGGCGACCGCCCCTACAAGCGGGCCAAGACCCTGTCGGCCGCGCTGTCGATCATGGCCGAAATGCGCGACGGCCGGCATATCGACCCGGATGTCTTCGAGCTGTTCCTGTCGTCCGGTGTCTACCGCGATTATGCCGATCGCTTCCTCGCGCCGGAACAGATCGACGAGGTCGATGTCGAGACCTACCGCATGTCGGCCTGACCGCCGGCATTCCCCGTCTGGGCGTGTCCTTGCCGCAACATGCTATGTAAGCGATACTTGGCCCTCTGGACTGCGCATACGGGTTGATGCAGGGTCTTGGTCACGTTTAATGGCTTTCGAGGGCGCCATGTCTGTTCGTTCCTGTCTTCATGTTGGGGTTCGCGTGGCGTCGGTCGCCGCGCTGGTGGCGACGGGGGCCTGCGCCGACAAGCGCCTGGGCGCCCCCGGTCAGGCGCCGCCGCTCGAGACCATGCGCCTGTCGGGCACGCCGAAAGCGGTCGCCGAATGCACCATGGCGACGATGCAGGCAGCGGACGAGTGCGATGATATCGATTCCGGCCTCGGCATCACCACCAACGAGGTCACCAAGGCGGTCCAGCTGACCTGCTACAATGTCACGTCAACGGCCGTTTCGACGGGCGGCGCGGCTTTCGGCCTCATCGGTGTCCTGATCGGCGCCGCCGTCGGCGAAAAGGAAAAGGTCGGGGAGTCGAACAAGCGGCCGCCCTATTACACCGTGCTGCTGAAGGAAACCGCGCCAAAGGCTCTGGAGGCTGGTTTTTGGGTCGCCACGTCGATTGATGGCCCCGAGAGCAGGATCGCCAAGCTGAAATCCTACCTCGGCAAATGCGACGGTCAGATGGCGGAGGCTAAGCCGGACCCCATCGTCGCCCCGGCCCCGCCGGCGCCCGTCGCGGGTCCGGTGAGTCCGGCGAACTGAAGGGGCCTGCCGTGAACCCGTCCTTTCGCGCCGGGCTGCGCGCGGGCTGTCTCCTTGCCGTCGCGGCCCTCGCCGGCTGCGTCGACAAGGCGGCGGAGCGTCAGGCCAAGGATACGCTGCCCAGCGTGCCGCTGACGGGGCCCGGCGAGCCGGTCGCCGTCGCGCAATGCGTCTATGACGCCGTGCTGACCCTGGACTGCCAGACCACGCAGCAGCGGCTTCTGATCACCAAGGCCATGAACAGTTCGGACATCATCGTCATGTGCGACGAGAATCTGGGCTACGCCGGCATTCAGGGCATCTCATATTATGGCAACGGTTCGCCGATCGATGCCCTGGGCGGTGCCATTGCCGGAGCGGTCGCTATTTCGCAACAGGGTGCGCAGGCGCGGGATCCGACGAAATTCCCGGTCTACGCCGTGACCCTGCGGTCGAAGCCGTCCGGCGGCGTCGATGGCGAGGCCTGGGCGCTGAACGAGCCGGACAAGGGCCCGCGCCGCCTCAACATGATGATCGACGCCTTCAACAAATGCGCCGCGGCCAAATAGCCGCGTCTCACCCGTTCAGCAAAGCGAGGATTTCCTCGTGCAGGCGCCTGTCGCCGGTGGCGACCACGCTGCCGCCATCTTGCGCGTCGCCGCCGGTCCAACTGGTGACCTGGCCACCGGCGCCGCGCACGATGGGGATCAGGGCCTGGATGTCATAGGGCTCCAGGTTGGTTTCGATCACGGCGTCGACATGGCCGCTGGCGACCATGGCATAGGCGTAGCAATCGCCGCCATAGCGCACCATCTGGGCCTTGTCGGCGACGCGGGTAAAGGCGGCGAGGCTCTCGACTGTTCGGAACAGATGCGGGCTGGTGGTCATCAGGCGGGCATGGGCGATGCCGGGGCAGGCCCGCACCGACAGTTTCCGCTGCCCGAGAAAGGCACCGGCTTCCGTGCCGACATAACGCTCGCCGGTGAAGGGCTGATCCATCACGCCGATGACCGGCTGCCGGCCATCGTTGAGGGCGATCAGCGTGCCCCAGGTGGGCAGGCCGGTGATGAAGGCGCGGGTGCCGTCGATCGGGTCCAGCACCCAGGTCAGCGGGCTCGCGCCCTTCTTTTCCCCATATTCCTCGCCGAGGATGCCGTGGTCCGGGTATTCCGCCTCGATCAGGGCGCGAATCGCCGCCTCGGCGCCGCGATCGGCCTCGGTCACCGGATCATAGCCCTTGGCCCCGCCCCACAGGTCGGCCTTGTCGTCCACCGGCATCACGGTGCGGAAATAGGGCAGGATCACCGCGCGCGACGCATCGGCCAGACGGCCGGCGAAAGCGGTCAGGGTTTCGATCATATCCGCGTTCAGGGACTTGGGGGAAAGCGTCATCACAACCTCGCTCGATGCGCCGCAAACTAGGAGCGCGGGACACCGAGCGCAAGGGTGATCAAGCCAGCCAGAGGGCGGCGAGGCCGAGGGCGAAGACCCAGTCATAGGCGGCGCAGAAGGGCGGATACCAGCCCCGGGGCGCGACCAGATCGGCGGAATGATCGCGGCCATGGTGCAGCCAGTCCCACAATCCATGCAGGACATAGGCCGCCGGTATCACCCAGGGCGACAGCCACAGGCCGGCCAGCGCCGCTGCCATGAACAGGGTGGCGACGACGGATTCGATCACGATCTGCCGCACGGATCCCGCCTGAATGGCGAAGCCGACATAGATCGCGCCGATCATGGCCACCATCACCGCCGCCAGCTCGACCGATTGTTCATGGGCGATCAGCAGATGCAGCGGCAGGGTGGCGAGACTGAGGCCGATGCCGATCATCGAGGGCGCGAAGACCCCGCGGTGGTGCTTATGCGTCGCGGCGATGGTCATGGGTGTTTCTCTCCTCCGGGTGTTGACCGCAGGATAGGGTCGGGTGTCAATGTCTCAAACGACATTGATCCCGGGATTTCAGTCATGCCGCGCGATATCTGCTTCCTGGTCTATCCCGATTTCGTGCTGTTCGATCTGGCCGGGCCGCTGGAAGCCTTCAATACCGCGCGCATTCTCTCGGGCGGGGAATACCGGCTGGTGGTCGCGTCGCTGGGCGGCGGGCCGGTCCGCAGCTCCTCCGGGGTCGAGGTGCTGACCGAAGCCCTGCCGGACGGGCCACTCGATACGCTGATCGTGCCGGGAACCCTGGCGCCGCTCGACATTCCCCGGGTGGGCGAGGTGGTGAGCGCGATCACCGCGCTGGCCGGCCGGGCCGGGCGCCGGGCCAGCGTCTGCACCGGCGCCTTCCTGCTGGCGGCGGCCGGGCTGCTCGACGGCAGGGCCGTCACCACCCATTGGCTGCTGGTACCGGAGCTGCAGGCGCGCTTTCCCGCCCTTCGGGTGGAGGGTGATCGCATCTTCATCCGCGACGGCGATATCTGGACCTCGGCCGGCATGTCGGCGGGGATCGACCTCGCCCTGTCGCTGATCGAAGCCGATCTCGGGGTGGACATGGCGCGTCAGGTCGCGCGGATGCTGGTGGTCTATTACCGGCGGCCGGGCGGGCAGGATCAGTTCTCGTCGCTGCTCGATCTCGATCCGGCTTCGGACCGCATCCGCCGCGCCCTCGGGTTCGCCCGCGAGCATCTGGCGGCGGACCTTTCGGTGCCCCGCCTCGCCGAGGTGGCGGGGCTCAGCCCGCGCCAGTTCGGCCGGGCCTTCGCCGCCGCGACCGGCACGACACCAGCCAAGGCGGTCGAGCGCCTGCGGGTCGAGGCGGCGCGGCCGATGGTGGAGGAGGGCCGGCGCAGTTTCGACGAGATCGCCCGTCTCGTCGGCTTTACCGATCCCGACCGCCTGTGCCAGAGCTTCATCCGCTGCCTCGGCCGAACGCCGCAGGACGTGCGGCGCCAGGCGCGCGGCGCATGTTAGGACTGTTCACATCCCTCGTCATCCCGGCGAAGGCCGGGATCTTGTGACGACAAGGGCGTCTCTCTCGTCCCAAGGCTCCGGCCTTCGCCGGAGCGACGAGATGGTGGGCCCGGTCTATTCACACCTTCAGGCGGTAGCCGCTGCGGAAGATCCAGACGATGCCGGCGAGACACAGCACGAGGAACAGCCCGGTCATGCCGAGGCTGAGGCCGATGTCGACTTCCGACTGGCCGAAGAAGCTCCAGCGGAAGGCGGAGACGAGATAGACCACCGGGTTGAACAGGCTGACCGTCTGCCAGAAGGGCGGCAGCATCTCGATCGAATAGAAACTGCCGCCGAGGAAGGTGAGCGGCGTCACGATCAGCAGGGGCACCAGCTGCAGCTTCTCGAAACCATCGGCCCAGATGCCGATGATGAAGCCGAACAGGCTGAAGGTGACCGCGGTCAGGATCAGGAAGGCGACCATCAGCACCGGATGCTCGATCTGGACCGGCACGAAGGCGGTCGCCGTCGCCAGGATGATCAGGCCGAGGATGACCGACTTGGTCGCCGCCGCCCCGACATAGCCGGCGACGATCTCGAGCGGCGAGACCGGGGCCGACAGCACCTCGTAGATCGTTCCGGTGAAACGCGGGAAATAGATGCCGAAGGAGGCATTGGAAATGCTCTGCATCAGCAGGGTGAGCATGATCAGCCCGGGCACGATGAAGGAGCCATAGTCGACACCGCCGATGGCGTTCATGTGCTGGCCGATCGCCGCCCCGAAGACGACGAAATAGAGCGAGGTGGAAATGACCGGCGAGATGATGCTCTGCATCAGGGTGCGCCAGGCGCGGGCCATCTCGAACAGATAGATGGCGCGGATCGCATAAAGGTTCATGGCCGCGTGCTCACCAGGCTGACGAAGATGTCTTCGAGGGAATTCTGACGGGTCTGCAGGTCGTTGAAGCGGATGCCGGCCTCGCCGATGGCGCCGAGCAGGGCGGTGATCCCCGTCCGCTCCCCCTTGGTGTCATAGGTATAGACCAGTTCGCGCCCTTCGCAGGCAAGGCTGAGGTCGAAGCCCGCGAGGCAATCAGGTACGGCGGCCAGGGGTTGCTGCAGGTGCAGGATCAACTCCTTGCGGCCAAGCTTGCGCATGAGTTCGGCCTTCTCCTCGACCAGGATGATCTCGCCCTGGCGGATGACGCCCACCCGGTCGGCCATTTCCTCGGCTTCCTCGATGTAATGGGTGGTCAGGATGATGGTCACGCCGGTCTCGCGAAGCTGGCGCACCATCTCCCACATGTCGCGGCGCAATTCGACATCGACGCCGGCGGTCGGCTCGTCGAGGAACAGGATGCGCGGCTCGTGGGATAGGGCCTTGGCGATCATCACCCGCCGTTTCATCCCGCCGGACAATTGGCGCAGCTGGTTGTCCTTCTTGTCCCACAGGGAGAGGTCGCGCAGGATCTTCTCGATCAGGGCGGGGTTCCGCCCCTTGCCGAACAGGCCCCGGCTGAAGCTGACCGTGTTCCACACGGTCTCGAAGGCATCGGTGGTCAATTCCTGGGGCACGAGGCCGATCAGGCCGCGCGCCGCCCGATAATCCTTCACGATGTCGTGGCCACCGGCGAGGACCGTGCCCGATGTCGCCCGGGCGATGCCGCAGACGATGCTGATCAGGGTCGTCTTGCCGGCGCCATTCGGCCCCAGCAGGGCGAAGATCTCGCCCGGCATGATCCGCAGGTTCACCGATTTCAGGGCGGTGAAACCCGAGCCATAGGTTTTGGTGAGATTCTGGATGTCGATGACCGGCTTCATGGCGCGGACCATACAAGAGCTTGCCCGCGCGAGAAATCCGTGTCGACGCATGGCAGGCCATCGCCGGGTTTGCCAAGGCTGCGCGCTGCGGCCATGGTATCACCCGGGATGCGGGTTCACGGCAGGCGGGCATGACGGCGCGATTTGATCTGGTGGTGATCGGCGGGGGCATCAATGGCGCGGCGGTGGCGCGCGATGCGGCGGGTCGGGGCCTGTCGGTCCTGCTGGCGGAAGCCAATGATTATGCCAGCGCGACCTCCTCCGCCTCGTCCAAGCTGATCCATGGCGGCATCCGCTATCTCGAACAATATGAATTCCGCCTGGTGCGGGAATCCCTGCACGAGCGCGAGACCCTGATGCGGATCGCGCCCCATCTGGTCTATCCCCTGCGCTTCCTCGTCCCCGTGACGAAGGGCCAGCCGCGCCCAGCCTGGGTCGTCCGCCTGGGGCTCATCCTTTACGATCTCCTGTCGGGTCGGAAACTGCTGGAAAAGACCGGGCGCCTGTCGGCAGCCGACGCCGCCGCGGTGCCGCGCCTTCGGTCCGAAGGCGTCCGCGCCATCCTGCATTACCCGGACTGCTGGACCGACGATGCCCGCCTGACCCTGGAAACCCTGCTGGATGCGCGGGCGCGGGGCGCCGATATCGGCAACTACCGCCCGGTGACGAAGATCGAGCCCGCCGGGGATGGTTACCGCGTCACCTTCCGCGAGGATGGCCGGCCCCGGACGGTCGAGGCCCGCCATGTCGTCAATGCCGGCGGCCCCTGGGCCAACGCGGTGCTGGGCAAGGTGGAGGGCGGCGCGGCGCCTGAAAAGCGCCTGCGCCTGGTGCGCGGTAGCCATATCGTCGTGCCCATGCCGGCGCCGAAGGAGACGCGCGCCTTCACCCTGCAGAATGACGACAAGCGTGTGGTCTTCGTCATTCCCTGGCTGGAACGGTTCCTGATCATCGGCACCACCGATGTCCCGCATGAGGGCGACCCGGCGAAGCCGAAGTGCTCGGACGCCGAGCGGGATTATCTGCTCGCCTGTTACCGGCGCTTCTTCGATCATCCGGTGACGGCCGCTGATGTGGTCTGGAGCTGGTCGGGGGTCCGTCCGCTGGTCGACGACGGCAGCGACAATCCCTCGAAGGTGACACGGGAATATGAACTGGTCTCGGCCCGGCAAGGGTCGGGCGGCATGATCTCGATCTATGGCGGCAAGATCACCACCCACCGCAAGCTGGGCGAACTGGTGATGTCGGAGTTGCAGGAGCTGGGCGCCGAAATGGCCGGCCCCTGGACCAAGACCGCGCCGATCCATGGTGGTGCCCTCGACCGCGCGGCGCTGGCCCGTCTCGCCGAGGATGGGCCGGATGTGGTGCCCCTGGAGGTGCGGCGGCGCTGGGTCTTCACCTATGGCTCGGCGACGGCGGAGATTTACCAGGCGATCCGTGGCAACCCCGCGCTGGCGGACGAGGTCGCCCCGGGCATTCCGGAGGCGGAATTGCTGCACGCGGTGACCGTCGAGGATGCGAAGACGGCGGAGGATTTCCTCTATCGCCGGACCAAGACCTTCATCCTGCTGGACCCCGCGGGGGTCGACGCGGTGACCGGCTGGTTCGCCCGCCGCCAGCGGACGGCCTGACCGTGCCCTTGCCCCTCGTCCGGATGCCGCGCCAGATCCTGGCCGGCATCGATATCGTCCTGACCGATATCGACGACACGCTGACCCATGAAGGCCGCCTGCCCGCCGTCACCTATGCGGCGATCGAGCGGCTGGCGGCGGCGGGGATCGACGTCGTGCCGATCACCGGGCGGCCCGCCGGCTGGTGCGACCTGATCGCCCGGCAATGGCCGGTGCGCGGCGTGATCGGCGAGAATGGCGCCTTTTTCTTCGCCTATGACGCTGGCGCCCGGCGGCTGGTGCGGCGCTACTGGAAGCAGGATCCGCAGGTCCGCGCCGCCGATCGCGCCCGCCTCGCCGAACTGGCGCAGGTTATCCCGGCTGCGGTGCCGGGCTCTGCCATCGCGACCGACCAGTTCTGCCGCGAGGCCGATCTGGCCATCGATTTCCGGGAAGATGTGGCGCCGCTGCCCTGGGCGGCGGTCGATCGCATCGTCGAGCTGTTCGAGGCGGCGGGGGCGACGGCGAAATACAGCACCGCCCATGTCAACGGCTGGTTCGGCGACTGGGACAAGCTGGCGATGACCAGGATCTTCTTCGCCGAACATCTGGGTCGCGACCTCGACGCGAGCCGGGATCGTGTCGCCTTCATCGGCGACAGTCCGAACGACGTTCCGATGTTCGGCTTCTTCCCCCATGCGGTCGGGGTCGCCAATCTCGATTTCTTCGGCGACCGGCTGACCGCCTTGCCCGCCTATGTCACGACGGCAAGGGGCGGCCACGGCTTCGCCGAACTGGCCGACGCTCTGCTGGCGGCGCGCTGAAAACCGCTTCCCTGGCCAGAAGCCAGGAGGAAGCGGCAGAGCGTCACGCGGCGATCGAGGTGGCGACGGCCACCGGTTTGGCCGGGGCGACCGCGGCCATGGCGCGAACGAGGTCGAGCAGGCGTTCCTGCTGTTCGTCCGGCAAGCTCATGAAATTGCGGGCGACCTCGGCCGCGTCGCGGCTGATGCTGTCGGCGACCGGTGCCGGGGCGTCGTAGAAATAGGCGATCGGCACATCCAGCGCTTCGGCCAGCGTCGACAGGCGACCGGCCGAAACCTTGGCGCCGCCGGTCTCGTATTTCTGGATCTGCTGGAATTTCAGGCCGACACGACGCGCCAGCCGCTCCTGGGAAAGCCCGAGAAGCCACCGGCGTTCGCGAATACGGCGTCCGATCTGAAGATCGAGGGGAGTTATCGGCATGGAAAAACTCCTAAATGGGAACAATTGTCACCATATTGGAGTTTTCCGGTCGTATCAACCCCTAGCCGCGCAACCCGCCGAAAGATCGCCACTTGGGGTTGGGCGCTCGTCCGGAAGGCGAGCGCCCGAGGTGCTTCGTTGGCTCAGGCGCTTTCGGCCGAGCGCGACATGCGCTTGCGCTCGTTGGAATCGAGGTAGCGCTTGCGCAGGCGGATCGACTTCGGCGTCACTTCCACCAGTTCGTCGTCGCCGAGATAGGCGATGGCCTGTTCCAGGCTCATCTTGCGCGGCGGCGTCAGGCGCACCGCCTCGTCCTTCGAGGTGGTGCGGATGTTGGTGAGCTGCTTGCCCTTCAGCGGATTGACCTCGAGGTCATTGTCGCGGGTGTGCTCGCCGATGATCATGCCTTCATAGACCTTCACGCCCGGGTCGATGAACATCGGGCCACGGTCTTCCAGGTTCCACAGGGCATAGGCGACGGATTCGCCGGCGCCATTCGAGATCAGCACGCCGTTGCGACGGCCCGGGATCGCGCCCTTGTAGGGGGCGTAATCGTGGAACAGCCGGTTCATCAGGCCGGTGCCCCGGGTGTCGGTCAGGAATTCGCCGTGATAGCCGATCAGGCCGCGCGACGGGCAATGGAACACGAGACGGGTCTTGCCGCCGCCGGACGGGCGCATTTCCTTCAGCTCGCCCTTGCGGACCGAGACCTTCTCGACGACGACGCCGGTGAATTCGTCGTCGACGTCGATCACCACTTCCTCGATCGGCTCGAGGCGCTGGCCATTCTCTTCCTTGAAGAGGACGCGCGGCCGGCTGATCGACAGCTCGAAACCCTCGCGGCGCATCTGTTCGATCAGGATACCGAGCTGAAGCTCGCCGCGACCGGCGACCTCGAAGGCGTCGCCGCCGGGAGCGTCGGCGATCTTCAGGGCGACATTGCCTTCCGCTTCGCGCATCAGGCGCTCGCGGATGACGCGGCTCTGGACCTTGCTGCCCTCGGTGCCGGCGAGCGGCGAATCATTGATCGAGAAGGTCATGGCCAGGGTCGGCGGGTCGATCGGCTGGGCCCGCAGCGGCGCGGTCACTTCCGGGGCGCAGATCGTGTCGGCGACGGTGGTGACCGTCAGGCCGGCGATGGCGACGATGTCGCCGGCCGAAGCCTCTTCCACCGGAACGCGCTCGATGCCGCGGAAGGCGAGGAGCTTGGACAGACGGCCCTGTTCCAGCAGGTTGCCGTCGACGCCCAGCGACTTCACCGCCATGTTCTGGCGCGCGACGCCCGACTGGATGCGGCCCGTCAGGATGCGGCCCAGGAACGGGTCGCTTTCCAGCGTGGTCGCCAGCATGGTGAAGGGCAGTTCGGTGTCGTTGACGACCGACGGCTGCGGCACATGGGCCAGCACGAGGTCGAACAGCGGCGCCAGGGTCTCGCGCGGGTCGTTGATGTCGGTGACGGCCCAGCCCTGCTTGCCCGAGGCATAGAGGATCGGGAAGTCCAGCTGTTCCTCGTTGGCGTCGAGGGCGGCGAAGAGATCGAAGACCTCGTTCAGCACTTCGTCGGGGCGGGCGTCGGGACGGTCGATCTTGTTGATGAGGACGATCGGGCGCAGGCCGAGGCGCAGCGCCTTGCCGGTGACGAATTTCGTCTGCGGCAGCGGGCCTTCGGCGCTATCGACGAGGACGACGACGCCGTCGACCATCGAGAGGATGCGCTCCACCTCGCCGCCGAAGTCGGCGTGGCCGGGGGTGTCGACGATATTGATGCGGGTGTCCTTCCAGACGACCGAGGTCGGCTTGGCCAGGATGGTGATGCCCCTCTCCTTTTCCAGGTCGTTGCTGTCCATGACGCGCTCGGCCACCTGCTGGTTGGCGCGGAACGTGCCCGACTGCCGCAGCAGCTGGTCGACGAGAGTGGTTTTGCCATGGTCGACGTGGGCGATAATGGCGATATTGCGGATCTGCATGGAACACGCCTTCCGGGGCACTGGCATCAAGGCCCGGGGCCGGCTCATCGATTACGAAGCCGGAAGCAAGGGGCCGGAAATTCGGGCTTTTGCCGCTTCTTGAAGCGGCGGCGGAGTATAGCCGCTGTTTATGGCAGTGCAATAACAACGGCCATGCAAGCTCTGCATGGCCCGCGTCGGGCAAGGCGGGCGAGACGCCGCCCTGTCTTCAATCGCGATTTCAGCGATCGCGATTGAAGACGGGCTCGCGCCGCTCCC
>JAOZVS010000147.1 GCA_025869435.1 Zavarzinia sp. | reverse complement strand
CGTCGGGCCTGAACGCCATCCTGGCCGGCACCGCCGCGCGCCCGCTGAGGCCCCGCACCGCCGCCACGCTGCGCCCGCCGCCGGCGGTCGCCGCAGTCACCCGGCGCCGCAGTACCGCCCCCGGCCAGCCCGCCGCCGGAAGCCGCGGCGCCCGCGCCGTCCGCGGCCCCGGCCTTCGACCCGGACAAGCTGACGCCGGGCGAGATCGATGTTCTGCAAAATCTGTCCCGGCGCCGCCAGGAAATCGAGGAGCGGGCCCGCGAACTCGACAGCCGCGAGGCCCTGGTGGCCGCGGCCGAGGCCCGGGTCGACAGGAAGCTGGCGGATATCAAGGCGATCGAGGAAAAGATCAGCGCGGCGCGATCGGCGCAGTCGGCGGAACAGGACCAGCAGATGGCCCGGCTGGTGAAGGTCTATGAGACCATGAAGCCGGGAGACGCGGCGATCATCTTCAACACGCTGGATTTCGCCGTGCTGATCGAAGTCGCCAGTCGTATGAAGGAAGCCAAGATTGCCCCCGTCCTCGCGGCGATGGATCCCGAGGCGGCAAAGGCATTGACGGTCGCGTTGGCGACCCGGCGGACCAGCCCGCCGGCGGACGCCTCGACCACGGGGAGCGGCGGGTAGGAACCATGGGCAAAGCATCGATGAGTTTCGAAGAACGGCTGGCGGCGCTCTCGGCTTCGACCGGCGGCATGGTCCCCGTGGGCGAGATCGGGCGCATCGTCGCGGCGCTTCTCGAAAGCTGGGACGGCGAGCGGCCGCAGGCTGAAACCGCGCCGCCACTGGCGCCGGCCGCCACGGCGACAGCCGGCGCGGTCGAAGGCGAGACGGCCCGGGAGCTGGAAAACCTGCTGGCGGTCAGTCACCAGACCCGGACGGAAATCGCCGCCATCAGGCCCGATGAAATCGCCCGGGAGCGCATTCCCCACGCCAACGACCAGCTACGTTCGGTGGTCGACGCGACGGAACACGCGACGGGTGTCTTCCTCGATATCGCGGAAGAACTGGAAGCCCTGGCCGAAACATTCGGCGGCGCCGGCATCAACGAGATTCACTCGATCACGACCCGGATTTACGAAGCCTCGAATTTCCAGGATATCACCGGCCAGCGCATCGCCAAGGTGACCGAGACCCTCGGCGTCATCGAGGAACGGCTGAGCCGGCTCATCGAAATGACGGGCGGCCTTGTCCATAAGGCACCGGAGGCGCCGTCTTCCACCGCGACCACGGATGATATCAAACTCCTCAATGGGCCGCAGTTGCCCGCCGTCGCAGCGAGCCAGGATGACATCGACCGGCTGTTCGCCTCGATCTGAACGGATGCGCCGGGTCCTGCTGGCCGGATTTCTGCTGCTGGGCCTCAGCCGTCCTCTGATGGCGGCTGATGGCGCGGCCGTGGGCGTGCGCGGTTGGGATCACGGCGATTACGGACGGCTGGTTTTCGATCTGACCGCCGGCATCGATGCCAAGGCCACGATCGAGGGGCAGGACCTCGTCATCACTTTTTCGGGTCCGGTCACCCTCGATGCCGCGCCGGCGCTACGCCATCTGGCGCGGCTGGCCGGCGGGGCGACACCGGGGGCCGATGGCCGGACCTTGCGCATCAGGCTGGTCAAGCCCGTTACCCTCGTACCCCAGCGCTATCAGGACAAGCTGGTCCTCGACCTGAAGCCGCCACCGAAGGCCCCCGTCTCCGCCGAGCCGCCCCCCGCGCCACCCCCCACCGTGGCGGCCGTGACCCCGCCGCCACCGGCCAGGGCCGAGGTCCCGCCACCAGCCCCGGCCGCGCCCGTCGCCACTGAAACCGCGCCCGCGCCGCCACCTCCGGCCGCCGCGCCGCCGCCGCCCGCCCCGGCCGAGGCCCATCCGGCCCCGTCCGGCCATCCGGCACCGGCGCATCCCGCGCCCGTTACTCATCCCGACCCTGTCGCGCCGCCGCCGGCTGTCGCCGTGCAGGGCGCGACGGTTGCCCTGCGCCGGGAGTTGGCGGGAACGGTGGTCGACCTCACGTTCGACGGTCCCGCCGCCGCCGCCGTTTTCGCCCGGGGCGATGCCCTGTGGTTCGTCTTCGACCGGGCCGGCGCCGATGCCGCGCATATGGCGGGTAGCCCGCTCGTTGAACTGGGCGCGGTGCTACCGCTCGATGTTCCGGGGGGATCGGGTTTTCGCCTGCGGGGGCCGCAGGTGCCGCCCCAGGTTTCCGGCGACGGCACGCGCTGGCGTTTTCTGTTCACGCCGGTTGCTCAGCCGCCGGCCAGTCCACTCGTGGCCAGCCCCGGGGCGGATGCGCAGGGGCGGATGCGCCTGGTCGCCCGTATTCCCGGGCTTCGGCCGCCGGTGCGGATTCCGGACCCCGATATCGGCGACGGACTGACCGTGGTTCCGGTTGCCCAGCCGGGTGCCGGAATCGTCGTCGGGGCGCGCCTGCCGGATCTCGAGCTTCTGCCGACGATGCAGGGACTGGCGCTTTCCCCCCTGGCCGACGATGTGACGGCGGAAGTCCAGGGCGAGGATCTGGTGATCGCCCGGGCGGGCAATGGCCTCACGCTTTCGGACGTGGCGCCCGCGCCGTCGAACGTGCCGCGCGGCCTCGGCGAAAAGGTCGAGGGCGGCCTCGATGTCGGCGCCTGGAGCCTTCCGGGCGAGATCGAGCCGACCCGTGTCCGCCTGGAGCGGGAGGCGGCCCTGGCGCCCCCTCCCGGCAAGACCGAACGCCGGCTGGCGCTGGGCCGCTTCCTGGTCGCCAATGGGTATGGCGCCGAGGCCATCGGTCTTTCGGACATGGTGGCGAAGGATGATCCGGCGATGGCCGACACACCCGCCTTCCGCCTGATGCGCGGCATCGCCCTCGCGATGCAGGAACGCCACGAAGAGGCGCTGGCCGATCTGAAGGTGCCGGCCCTGGAATTCGCCGCCGACGCGGCGCTGTGGCGGGGTTATGCCCTGGCGACGACCGGGGAGAAACGCGAAGCCTACAAGGCGTTCGGCGCCGGCATGGCGGCCATCGCCCATTATCCGCCGCGCTATCAGGAGCGACTGCTGGCGGCGATCGGCGATTCCGCCCTGGCCGCCGACGATGTTCGCGCCGCGAGCGAAGCCGCCGCCAGCCTGTCGGGCCGGGCCACGACCATGGCCGGCAAGGCCCGCGCCCTCGCCCTCGAGGGGCGGGTCGCCGTTCGCCGCTCCGACGCCATCGCCGCGCGGGCCGCCTTCGAGGCCGCGCTCGCGACCGGGGAGCGGGTGGCGCGGGTCGACGCCGAGATGGGCATGATCGAACTCGGCCTCGCCGATGGCAGCCTGTCGCGCCCCGAGGCGATCGCAAGGCTGGACCGCCTGCGTTACGCCTGGCGCGGCGACGAGAAGGAACTGGCGGTGTTGCGTCGTCTCGCCGATCTGCAGCTGGCGGAAGGGCAGTGGCGCGACGGGTTGCAGACCCTGCGGCTCGCCGAGAAGCTGTTCCCCGGGGACCCGGGCGTCGATGCCCTGAGGGAGACGGAGAAGGCCGCCTTCCGCCGCCTGTTCCTCGGCGGGGCTGCCGATGCGCTGCCGCCGGTGCAGGCGGTCGCGCTCTATTTCGATTTCCGCGACCTGACGCCCCTCGGCCCCGATGGCGACGACATGATCCGCAAGCTGTCGGACCGCCTGGTGCAGGTCGATCTGCTCGATCAGGCCAAGACCCTGCTGACCCATCAGGTCGAGAATCGCCTGCAGGGCATTCCGCGCTCGCGCGTCGCCGCGCGGCTCGCGTTGCTGCATCTGCTGGACCACGATCCCGCCAAGGCCTTGCAGGTGCTCGATACGACGGAACAGCCGGTATTGCCCGAGACGACGGCACGGCTGCGCCGCCTGCTGCGGGCGCGGGCCCTCGCGGATCTCGGCCGGCCGGCGGATGCCCGCAACCTGCTGGCGGCGGACACCAGCATCGATGCCGCGCGGCTCGGCGCCGAAATCACCTGGCAGGCGCGGGACTGGTCCGGGGCCGCGCTCTATCTCGGCCGCCTGCTCGACGGGCGGAAGCCGCCCGATCATGGCGCCCCGGGCGCGGATGACGAATCGCTGGTGCTGCGCCTCGCGGTCGCCCGTACCCTGGCGGCCGATGCCACGGGACTGAAGCAGCTGGCCACGCTGTGGGGGCCGGCCATGACGCAGTCGAAATATGCCGATGCCTTCGCCATGCTGACCGGCAGCGCCGATCCTTCGGCGATCGTCACCCGCAACCTGGCGCAGACCATGGCCAATACGGGGGCGGGGGGCAGTTTCCTCGGGGAGTTGCGCAACCGGCTGGCCGCCGGGCAGGGCCTGGGGGACTGACGTCGCCAGTCCCCCGCCTTGTGTCGGGCTGCGTTACTTCTTGCGGCCACGGATCATGAAGTTGTCGTAGGAATATTCGGCGACCTGGAACCACAGGTATTCCTGGTCGCGGAAGGCGATGATCGATTCGATCAGCGTCTTGAAATCGGCGTTGGTCGCGGAAATCTCGCCATAGAGTTCATGGGCCGCGCCATAGGCCGCCTGCATGATTTCGTTCGAGAACGGCCGCAACTGGGTGCCGGCGGACACCAGGCTCTGGATCGCCTTGGGGTTCTTGGCGTCGTATTTCGCCAGCATGTCGACATTGGCCGCGGCCGCGGCGGCGGTCACGATCGCCTTGTAGTTGTCCGGCAGCTCGGCCCATTTGTCGGTGTTGATGAAGAAATGCAGCGTCAGGCCGCCTTCCCACCAGCCGGGGTAATAGTAGAAGGGCGCGACCTTGTAGAAGCCCAGCTTCTCGTCGTCATAGGGGCCGACCCATTCGGCCGCATCGATCGTGCCGCGTTCAAGCGACGGATAGATTTCACCACCCGGCACCTGCTGCGGCACGACGCCGAGCTTGGCCATGGTCTGGCCGGCCAGACCGGCGATGCGCATCTTCAGACCCTTGAGGTCCTCGACGGTCTTGATTTCCTTGCGGAACCAGCCGCCCATCTGGGTGCCGGTATTGCCGCCGGGCAGGCTGTAGATCTTGTGCTTGGCGAGGAAGGCATTGTAGAGCTCGTTGCCGCCGCCATGATAAAGCCAGGCATTCTGCTGGCGCGAATTCAGGCAGAAGGGCAGGGCGGCGCCGGCGGCGAAACAGGGGTCCTTGCCGACATAGTAATAGCCGGCGGTATGGGACATCTCGACCGTGCCCTGTTCCACGGCGTCGGCCGCCTGGAAGGTGCCGACGATTTCGCCCGCGGAAAAGACCTGGATCTGGAACTTGCCCTCGGTCGCGTCCGAGACATATTTCGAGAAGACTTCGGCCGCGCCATAGATCGTGTCGAGCGACTTGGGGAAGCCCGAGGTCAGGCGCCATTTGACTTCCGGATTGCCGGCGGCTCGCGCCGGGGTGGTGGCGGCGCCGGCCGCCACGGTGGCGGCGGTGGCGGCGGCCGCGCCGGTCAGAAACTCACGACGTTTCATTGTTTCCTCCACAAGGACTGAAGTTCCGGGAGCCGGCTAATTGCCGAGCCCCTCGAGGCCGGGCAGGCCCTCGTCCTGTTCGCCGCCCGGTATCTGCAACTGGTCGAAGGTGCTCTGGACCGAGGCGGGGTCGATGGTGACCTCGCCCGCCTTGTAATGGGTGACGAGGCCGGGGAAGGCGATCACCACGGCGACCATGGCCAGCTGAATGAACAGGAAGGGCAGGGCGCCCCAATAGATCTGGCCCGAGGTCACGGGGGCCATCTGGCGCCCGGTCACCCGGTCGGTATAGGGATCCTTCGGCGCGACCGAGCGCAGGAAGAACAGCGCGAAGCCGAAGGGCGGATGCATGAACGAGGTCTGCATGTTGATCGCCAGCATCACGCCGAACCAGATCAGGTCGATGCCGAGGGCATTGGCGACCGGGGCCAGCAGCGGGATGATGATGAAGGCCAGCTCGAAATAATCGAGAAAGAAGGCCAGGACGAAGACCAGCAGGTTCACGGCGATGAGGAAGCCGATCTCGCCGCCCGGCAGGCTGGTCAGCAGATGCTCGACCCAGATATGGCCGTTGACGCCATAGAAGGTGAGGGAGAACACCCGCGCCCCGATCAGGATGAACAGCACGAAGGCCGACAGTTTCGCCGTCGCCATCGTGGCCTGGACCAGGATCTCACGGTTGAAACGCTTGGGGTCGCGGTCGGCGAAACGCTTGGCCCCCGACAGAATGAGGGCGCCCAGCGCGCCCATGGCACCGCCCTCGGTCGGCGTCGCGACGCCGATGAAGATCGTGCCGAGCACGAGGAAGATGAGCAGCAGCGGCGGCACCATGACGAAGGTGACCTGCTGCGCCATGGCCGAGACCAGGCGGAAACCGGAGGTCCGCTCGATCAGCCCGGCGACGAAGCCGTAAAGCGCGCCGGCCGCCAGCATTTCCATCAGAAGGGCGCCGGTGCCCGCGCCGTCCTGCTTGAGGAAGAGATAGAGGCCGGCGACGATCAGGGTCAGCACGCCATTCGCCAGCAGCCGCCGCGCGCCGAGGAAGCGGTTCATCACGGCGGCGATCAGGGCGACCACGGTCGCGATGCAGATGCACAGGATGACGAAATCGGCCCCGGCCTTCACGCTGGTCTGGCTCATCACCCACCAGGCGACGACGCTCGAGAAAGCCAGCAGCACGCCCAATTGCCAGACGCCGCGCGCACCCGATGGTTCATGATGGCCAATCGCCTCGGCCGGCAGGCCGGGGGCGATCTTCGGGAAGAACAGGCTCGCGACGAAGATGAAGCCGGCATAGGACAGGGCGAGGATCATGCCCGGCAGGAAGGCCCCCTCATACATGTCGCCGACCGAACGGCCGAGCTGGTCGGCCATGACGATGAGGACGAGGGAGGGCGGAATGATCTGTGCGAGGGTGCCCGAGGCGGCGATGACGCCAGCGGCGATGCGCCGGTCGTAGCCATAGCGCAGCATGATCGGCAGCGAGATCAACCCCATGGAAATGACCGAGGCGGCGACGACGCCGGTCGTGGCCGCGAGCAGGGCGCCGACGAAGACGACGGCATAGGCGAGGCCGCCCCTGATCGTGCCGAAAAGCTGGCCGATGGTGTCCAGCAGATCCTCGGCCATGCCCGATCGCTCGAGGATCAGGCCCATGAAGGTGAAGAAGGGGACCGCCAGCAGCACCTCGTTCGACATGGTGCCCAGCACACGGTCGGGCAGCGCCTGCAGCAAAGGCCAGGACAGGGTGATCGTGTCCGGGGCATAGGGGGCGAGTTCGACCGCGAGGGCGAAGAAGATGAGCCCGTTGGCCGCCAGCGAGAAGGCGACCGGATAGCCGAGCAACAGGAAGAAGACCAGCGCCGCGAACATGATGGGCGCGAGGTTCTGGGCGATCAGCACGGCCAAGTCGGTTGCTCCTCGATCGGGTTCGGCGCGGATCAGCGGTCGTGCGCCGAAGCCGGTGTGTCGGCTTCGGGCGGCAGGGCGGCGGCATGGCCGGTGGGCCTGGCGTCGTCGGGGCGAAGCCCGGCGATGATCTGCAGCCGCTTGGCGAGTTCGCTCAGGGCCTGCAGGAACAGCATGATGAAGCCGGCGACGATCAGCGCCTTGGCCGGCCAGATGGCGAGGCCGCCGGCGCTGCTCGACACTTCGCCGGAAGCGTAGGAATTCAGGAAATAGGGCACGCCGAGCCAGATCATCAAGCCGGCGAAGGGCAGCAGGAAGAAGACGTGGCAGAACACGTCGATCCAGTCGCGCCAGCGTTTGGACAGGCGGCTGGAGATGATGTCGATGCGGATATGTTCGTTGGACTTCAACGTCCAGGCGGCGGCCAGCATGAAGGTCGCCCCGAACAGATACCATTGCAGCTCCAGCCAGGCATTGGACGAGGTTCCGAACACCTTGCGGATGATGGCATTGATCGCCGAGACCAGAATCGCGGCGAGGATCGCCCAGGCGGCGATCTTGCCGACACGTTCGTTCACCCCGTCGATCAGACGGATCAGTGCCGATACCATGCCAATCCCTTCCTGACGGGAGCTTGCGCGCCCCTCTTCGCAACATGGGATCAGTCTAGGGTGGGCTGCGGCTTATTGCCCCCCCTACTTTCGGCGAAGACCGGGGCGGGATCAGCTTCCCGAGGGCGACTGGATCAGGAAGCCGGCGACGACGAGTGCCAGCAGGATGGCGATGCCGATGGCGAAATTGCGCAGCCGCGCGGCCCGCGTCGCCGGCAGCTTCGGCGAGGCCGGGCGGCCGAGGCGCCTCTGCATCTTCTCGGTGAAGGTGCCGATCCAGGCGGCGCCGACGACGGCGAAAAAGATCAGGACGGCGATGACGACGATGCGTCCCATGATGAACTCTAGTCCTCTTCGGGGCCGGAATCGGCGATTTCGAGATCGATCAGGCGGGCGGTGGCGACAGGGTCGAGGCCCTCGACCTGGCGCAGCTGGCGGTCGATCGCCCGGCGCCGGACGGCGACCTTGTCGATCTGGCTGCTGGCCTCGACCAGTTTCTTCTGCACCTTGTCCAGCACTTCGCCATAGCGGGCGAATTCGGTCTTCACCGCGCCCAGTAACTGCCAGACCTCGCTCGAGCGCTGTTCGATCGCCAGGGTGCGAAAGCCCATCTGCAGGCTGTTCAGCAGGGCGGCGATTGTGGTCGGCCCGGCCGGGATCACGCGGAAATCCCGCTGCAGCAGGTCGACCAGGCCGGGCCGGCGCAGGGCTTCGGCGTAAAGCCCTTCGGTCGGCAGGAACATGATGGCGAAATCGGTCGTTTGCGGCGGGTTCAGATATTTGTCGCGGATATCGCGGGCGAAGGCTTTCAGCCGTGTTTCCAGCGCCTTCGCGGCGCTTTCCACCGCTTCCGCGTCGGCCCGGTCGGCGGCGTCGAGCAGGCGCTCGTAATCCTCGCGGGGGAATTTGGCGTCGATCGGCAGCAGGACTTCCATGCCCTTGTCGTGGCCGGGCAGGCGGATGGCGAATTCCACCCGCTCGGCGCTGCCGGGTCTGGTCGCGACATTGGTCAGGAATTGCTCCGGCGTCAGGATCTGGCCGAGCAGGGCGTCGAGCTGCATTTCGCCCCAGATGCCACGCGCCTTCACATTGCCCAGCACCCGTTTCAGATCACCGACGCCCGCGGCGAGGCTCTGCATCTCGCCGAGGCCGCGATGGACCGCCTCCAGCCGTTCCGAGACCTGGCGGAAGGATTCGCCGAGGCGCGCCTCGAGCGTGCCTTGCAGCTTCTCGTCGACGGTGCGGCGCATCTCTTCCAGCTTGGCGGCCGAATCGGCGGCCAGCCGGTCGAAGCGCCGTTCCAGCACATCGCCGAAGGCTTGCAGGCCGGCGCCCGCCTCCTGCCGGCTCTGGGCCATTTCCTCGCGCAGCGCCCGCTCCAGCCGCAGCTGCCCCGCCTCGATCACGTCGAGCCGGGGGCCGCCGCCGCCCCGGCCGCGCAGGACGGCGGCAAGGCCGAACACAAGGGCGATCAGGGCGAGCCCGGCGATGACGAGTTCGATTGGCGTTGCGGCGATGCTCATGCGACCATGGACGAAAGCCCGAAACGCGGGCAACAGTTGACGAATGCGGCGGGATCAGACCATGTTCTCGGCCGTTACGGAATAGTGGGCGCAAGCGACATCGGCGCCACCAGACGGAGCACACACAGAGATGCAGGCCCGGATCTATCTGCCGACCAAGAACGCGATGCAGTCGGGCAAGGCGAACAGCCGCCGCTGGGTTCTCGAGTTCGAGCCCGAGGCGATCCGCCGCCTCGACCCGCTGATGGGCTGGACCGGCACGACCGACATGAACGGCGAAGTGCGCATGACCTTCGAGAGCAAGGAAGCCGCCATCGCCTATTGCGAAAAGCACCGCATCCCCTTCGAGGTGCAGGAGCCGAAACCCTTCCCGCTGAAGATCAAGACCTACGCGGATAATTTCCGCTACGACAAGGTCCGCTGAGGACCCGGCGCTTCGCACGCCACCCCCGCGATCCCAGGCGCCTCGCCCCGAGGCGCCCCCGCGGCCCCGTAGCTCAGCTGGATAGAGCACCCGCCTTCTAAGCGGGATGTCGCAGGTTCGAGCCCTGCCGGGGTCGCCATTTGCATGTTCGCCTTGGCGGGGATTTTCCGTACACAATTATTTCTTGTCCTGCGCGCATTTTTGTGTACGAATAATGCATGCAGGTCGTTTGGGACGAGCCGAAGCGCATCCAGAATTTGGCCAAGCACGGCCTGGATTTCGCGGCGTTGACCCTCGAATTTTTCGAGGCCTCGACGGTTTACCCCGCGAAGGCGGGCCGGCTCATCGCCATTGGCGAATTGAATGGCCAGATCGTCATTGCCGTCGTGTTCAGGCCGCTCGGTTCGGAAGCGGTCTCGGTCATTTCGATGCGGCCGGCCAGCCGAAAGGAAAGGGGCTGCTGATGCGCGAGAAATTCTCTTCAAAGCGCCCGCTTAGTGATGCGGAGGAAGCGGAAATCCAGAAGATGATCGCCAGTGATCCGGATGCTCCCGAGCTGACCGACGAACAGTTGAAGCAGGGCAAACCGTTCAAGGACGCTCTGCCCGAGCTTTATGCCAGCATCCAGAGGTCGCGCGGGCGCCCACGCCTGGAAAACGCGAAGGAGGCGGTCACGCTTCGTCTCGATCCGGGCGCCATCGCCCGGTTCAAGGCTTTGGGGAAGGATTGGCGCGCCAAGATGGCTGACATTCTTGAAAAGGCCATGCCCTGACGGATCGTGAAATTTAAGCCGGATATAGAGCCGCGATGTGAAGGTGGGGGGCTTCTGTTGCCCGGTGCCCCCCGAACCGCGCTTGCCTAACTAGTTAGGCAGCGAGCGCCATTTCATTGTCATTGGCACTTGTAGAATTGACCCGATAACGGCGGTATCATGCCGAGCGAAAGAACGTCCCTTTACTACGCACGTCGATCCTGTTTCGCCCCCATCATCTGCCGACGAGATATCGGCGGTCCTTTGGTCCATTGTCCCATCGGCACATGGTGGAGGCGCCGGGTACCGCCCCCGGGTCCGTAACGCCTATTCCGAACTTCGTTTATCGCCATAGTCGGTTGCCCGACACGCCACATATAGGGCATCGTCCGCGGGAATTGAAGGCATATCGTGAGCGGGCGGAATCGGTGGATGGCGGAAGCAGGGAAGGAGCAGCACGCGCACAGGCGCGTCCGGGCGCATCGCCCGTCGCTGCGCCTGCGCGTCGCCGACCTTTATCGCGGCAGCGATCCGGTCACCGTCGCCTTTCGCTACATCCTCCTCGTCTTCGATCTGTCGACGGTCGTCTATTTCGTCGTCTTTTCCTTCATCGCCGAGGCGACGCCCTGGCAGGTCGATCTCGCCATCGGCATCGTCATGGCGCTCGATGTCGGGGCGCGGCTGTGGATCGCGGCGCGGCCGGTTCGCCACCTGCTGCGCCTGTCGACGATCTTCGATCTCGTCGTCGTCGCCTCGCTGCTGTTTCCGGGGCTGGAAAGCCTGGCCTTCCTGCGCATCCTGCGGGCGCAGCGCATCGCCGTCTCCTATCAGGTGCTGGGCCAGCTGAAGCATCTCTCGCCCTGGCTCGAGGAGAAGGAGATGGCGGTGCGCGCCGGGCTCGATCTCTTCGTCTTCGTCTTCGTGATGTCGGGGGTGATCTTCGCCTTGCAGCACCGGGTGAATCCGGAGGTGCGCACTTACGCCGACGCGGTCTATTTCACCGTCACCACCCTGACCACGACCGGCTTCGGCGATGTCACCCTGACCGGGCAATGGGGCCGCATCCTGTCGGTCATCGTGATGATCGTCGGGGTCAGCCTGTTCCTCAATCTGGTGCGGGCGGTGCTGCGGCCGACCGGCATCTATCTCAAATGCGGCGGTTGTGGCTTGATCCGCCACGACCGCGATGCGATTCACTGCAAGCACTGCGGGACCCTGCTGAACCACGAGCACCAGGGCATCTGATCAGGAAGGTTCGAGAGACATGACCCCCGAGCAACAGGCCGAAATCGACGCCCTGCGCGCCCAGAGTTTCGTGACGCGCCGCGCGACCGTGCCCGCTCTCGAGGAGATCCTCTACGACGTCATCCCGGTGCTCGATCACGGCTTCGTCCGCGTCATCGATTACATGGGCGACGACGCGGCGGTGGTGCAGGCGGCCCGCGTCTCCTATGGCAAGGGCACCAAGAAGGTGCGGGAAGACGCGGGGCTGATCGCTTACCTCATGCGCCATCGCCACTCGACCCCCTTCGAGATGTGCGAGATCAAATTCCATGTGAAGCTGCCGATCTTCGTCGCGCGTCAGTGGATCCGCCATCGCACCGCCAATGTGAACGAATATTCGGCGCGCTATTCGCTGCTCGACCGGGAATTCTATATCCCGAAGCCCGAGCAACTGGCCGCGCAATCCGCCTCCAACCGTCAGGGACGCGGCGACGTGCTGCCGCCCGATCAGGCGGAGAAGGTAATGAAACTGCTGCGCGAGGACGCGGAGCGGAATTACGACCATTACCTCGAAATGCTCGGTACCGGCGAGGCCGGCCCCGAGGAGGACCGGGGCCTTGCCGCCGCCGCGCAGGATGTGTCGGTCACCGGCCTTGCCCGGGAATTGGCCCGCATGAACCTGTCGCTGAACTTCTATACCCAGTGGTACTGGAAGACCGACCTGCATAATTTCATGCATTTCCTGTCGTTACGCGCCGATCCTCATGCGCAATATGAGATCCGCGTCTATGCCGAAGCCATGGCCGACGTTCTGAAGCGCTGGGTGCCCGCGACCTATGATGCTTTCTCCAACTACCGTCAGGGCGGCGTGCTGTTGTCGGCCAAGGCGCTCGCGGTGGTGAAATCCATGATCGACGGCGCACCCTTGAGCCGCGAGGACAGCGGGCTTTCGGTCCGCGAATGGAAGGAAGTCATGGCGACCCTGGGGCGGGAAGCGTGAAGGCGCATTTCCAGGCCCTGGCGGCCTATAACGACTGGGCCAACCGGCGACTCTATGAGGCGGTGGGCAACCTGCCGGCCGAGGATTTCGGCCGCGACCTCAAGGCGTTCTTCGGCTCTTTTCGGGGCACGCTGAACCATATCCTCGTCGCGGATCTGATCTGGCTCGGCCGTTTTTCCGGCACACCCGCGGCGGATATCACCAGTCTCGACCAGACCCTGCACCAGGATTTCGCAGCGCTCGACGCGGCGCGGCGGGAAACGGACCGGCGCCTGATCGCCTATATCGATGGTCTGGCCGAAGCGGATTTCGCCGGCACCATCGCCTATCGCACCATGACACGCGGCGATGCGGAAAATTCAAGGGCCGACATGCTGACCCATGTCTTCAACCACCAGACCCATCACCGTGGCCAGGCCCACGGCCTTCTGTCGCTTCTCGGGCGGGTGCCGCCGTCCCTCGACCTGATCCTTTTCCTCAACACGAGGTAAGGCCGATGCGCGCCGCCGTCTTCGCCATCGCCGGGCTTCAGATCGCCGTTTTCCTCCTGCTGCTGTGGCAGGCGCTGTTCATCCGCACGGATGCGGCGGGCAACGGCATGGCCGAAGGTTTCGCCGTCGTCGCCGGCATCGCCTGCGTCGTCTCGGCCCTGCCGGCGCTGATCCTCGCCTGGCTCAAGCGGGCGCTGGTCTTCGCCCTGATCTGGGCGGCGCTGCCGCTGGTGTTCATCTTCGTGCTGCTCGGCTAGCGACCGAGGGGCTTCAGGGGCTGCGACCTTATGCCCGCTGGCCGCTGTATTTAAGCGGGGCGTAGATTTCGCTTATGAGAATCGATCGCAAATTCTTGGCATTCTCGGCGATGGCTCTGCTGACCGCCTTCGTCGGCGTGGCGTCAATGGCCAGCCGGGTGTCCTCGGCGGCTGACGCCGAGGCAGGCATGGTCCAGCTTGGGCGGGACCTGTTCTTCGATACCGATCTGTCCCGAAATCGGACCATGGCCTGCGCCACCTGCCACGCGCCGGAATTCGCCTTCACCGATCCCCGGACCACCAACGTCGGACGGGCCGTCTCGCTTGGTGACGACGGCGTCTCGATCGGCGCCCGGAACACGCCGACGATCACCTATGCCGCCGCCGCGCCCGCATTCGGAACCAGGGCGGATCACGTCCATGCTGGCGGCATGTTCATGGACGGCCGGGCGGCGGATCTGGCGGAACAGGCGGGTGGCCCGCCGCTCAACCCGATCGAGATGGCGATGCCGGACAAGACCTCGATCGTCGAGCGTCTGAAGGAAAAGCCGGATTATGTCCGGCGCTTCCGGGCGGTGTTCGGCGATACGGTCTTCGCGAGCGACGATGCCGCCTTAGCCGCTATGACGAAGGCAATCGCCAGTTTCGAGGCCACACCCGAAATCTCGCCCTTCGATTCCAGATACGATCGCTACCTACGCGGCGAATACGTGATGACCGCTCAGGAGGAACTGGGCCGTGTACTGTTCTTTTCGCGGCAATTCACGAACTGCAACCTGTGCCATCAGGTGAAGGCCGGCGGAGCGGAAGGCGAAACCTTCACCAACTACACGTTCCACAACATTGGCACGCCGGCCAATCCCGACCTCGCCACCGGCGGCGGTCCGGATCTCGGTCTTGCCGCCAATCCCCTGATCGAGGACAAGGCCGCTGCCGCTGGCCGCTTCAAGGTGCCCAGCCTGCGCAATGTCGCGGTGACCGGACCCTACATGCACAATGGTGTGTTCAAGGATTTGCGGACCGTCATCCTGTTCTACAACAAGTACAACACCAAGGCGGAACGGCGGCAGATCGATCCCGAAACCGGCCGGCCATGGGCGCCGCCCGAAGTTGCCGACAATCTCGCCCGCGTGGAGCTGGAAACGGGTCCAGCCCTGGATGACCGTCGTATCGAGGCACTGATCGCCTTTCTGCGCACGCTGACCGATCGCCGCTTCGAGCCCCTGCTGGATAACCCGCCGGCCCGCTGACGCGAGAGCCTATTGCGCCGGCAGCAGCGGCGCCGGGTCGAGCTGCAGCCCGTACCAGGCGAGGCCGAAGTGCAGATGGGCGCCTGTCACACGGCCGGTCTTGCCGGACAGGGCGATGACATCACCCGCCCGCACGCTCTGCCCGACGAGCACGTCGACGCGGGAGAGATGGGCATAGAGGGTCTGCACCCCGGCGCCATGGTCGATGATGATCGTGCCGCCGGTGAAATAGAGGTCGGGTTCGGCCAATGTCACCACACCCGGCGCGGCGGCGGCGATGGGCGTGCCTTCGGGCACAGCGACGTCGAGGCCGAGGTGCGGTTGCCGCGCTTCGCCGTTCAGGATGCGCTGGCTGCCATAGACGCCTGAAATCCGCCCCTTGGCCGGCCATTGCAGACCGGCCTCCCAATCGAAGGCGACGCGGTCGACGGCGCGGGCGGCCTTGATCCTGGCCCGCTCCGCCTCGATCCGCTTCAAACCCTCCGGGTCCGGGTTCACTTTCTTGTCGGGCAGGCCGTCGATCCGCTGGATCTGCCATTCGCGGGGGGTGATGGCCCGGCTGAGCGTGGTCTTGCCGGCGGGACCGGTCACGTCGAGGGTCAGGTTTCCGGTCGCGTCCCGGCCGAGGCCGAGGACGAAGCGGCCATCGGGCGCGATGTGAAGCTCGCGGCCGTCGTAAGCGATACGCTCCCCCGGCGCCGCGATCCCGGTGACCAGGGCGCCCTGGGCGACCTCGCCGTCGATGCTTGCGGCGACGGCGGGGGCGATCAGGGCCGGCAGCAGCGCCAGGGCGAGGGCGATCCTCATGACTTCGGCGCGAGGCTCGCCTGTTTCAGCGCGGCCTGCGGCGAGACATAGGGCTCCTGCCGGTCGACCGACCAGTAGCGCAGGTCTTCGAGCGCGATCCGCGTGCCGGTCACGGCGCAGACCACATGGGTGCCGGGCCACAGGATGCGGAACTGGCCATGGTCATAGAGAAGTTTGGCGGGGGCGTCGGCGTCCATCGTCATGCTCGATCAGATCAATGTGCCCTGTTCGGGCGGGGGTGTTTCGGATTTGCGGCGGCGGCGCGGGGCATCGCCCGTCGCCACGGCGCCGACGCGGCCGTCGGCGAATTCGATCTCCAGCGCATCGCCCGGATGCAGCGCGGCGGCGGATGTTTCCAGCTTGCCCCCGCGCCGGACGACGGCATAGCCCCGGGACAGGACCCGCTGATAGGACAGGCTTTCCAGCAGTTGCGCGGGCGTCGCCCATTGCCGCTCCGCCCGCTCGATCAGGCGGCGGGTGGCGGGGGCGAGGCGCTCCGACAGTTGCGCCAGCCGCTCCGCCTTCTGGCGGAGTTCGCCGGTCAGGACATGGGGGCGTAAGCCTCCCGAGACTTCGGCCAGTTGACGGCGCCGGTCGGCGATGAGGCCGCGTAAAGAACGCGGCAGGCGCTCGGCGAGGTCGTCCAGGCGCTGCTCCCCGGCCTCGATCAGGCTGCGGGGATGGCGCAGGCCCCGGGCGAGGCCGGTCAGCCGCGTGTCATGCTCGGCCAGCAGGCGGCGGGTCGCCATGCGCGCCCGGCCACCCAATTCCTCGACCCGGTCGAGGAGGTCGGCCCGCACCGGCACCGCCATTTCGGCGGCGGCGGTCGGCGTCGGCGCCCGCCGGTCCGAAGCGAAATCGATCAGCGTGGTATCGGTCTCGTGGCCGACGGCGGAGATGAGCGGAATGGCGCTTTCCGCCGCCGCCCGGACCACCACTTCTTCATTGAAGGCCCAGAGATCCTCGAGGCTGCCGCCGCCCCGGGCGACGATCAGCAGGTCGGGCCGGGGAATGGCGCCGCCGGGCGCGATCGCGTTGAAGCCGCGAATGGCGCGCGCCACCTGATCCGCCGCGCCTTCACCCTGCACGGCGACGGGCCAGACCAGGACGTGGCGGGGAAAACGGTCGGCGAGGCGGTGCAGGATATCCCGGATCACGGCGCCCGTCGGCGAAGTGACGACGCCGATGACCTGCGGCAGAAAGGGCAGGGGCCGCTTCCGCTCGGCGGCGAACAGGCCCTCCGCCGCCAGCTTCCGCTTCCGCTCCTCGAGAAGCGCCATCAGCGCGCCGGCCCCCGCCGGCTCGATGCTCTCGGCGAGGATCTGGTATTTCGAGCGGCCGGGGTAGGTGGTCAGCCGGCCGGTGACGACCACTTCAAGCCCATCCTCGGGCCGGAATTTCAGCCTTCCGGCGACATTCCGCCAGGCGACGCCATCAAGGAGGGCATCCGCATCCTTCAGCGCGAAATAGAGATGGCCGGAGGAATGGCGCTTCACGCCGGACAATTCGCCCCGCACCCGGACCAGGGCGAAACGATCCTCCACCGTCCGCTTCAACAGCCCCGAGAGTTCCGAGACCGACATCTCGGGCAGGTTACGATCGGACAGATTCGGGGCTGCAACGTCTTCCATGCTCATGGGGACATGATACAAGCTGGGCCGGAAAGTTGGGTGAGGTCTTTTTCGATGAATGTACTGGTGATCGGCAGCGGTGGACGCGAACATGCCCTGTGCTGGGTGCTGGCGAAATCGCCGCTCATGGGCCGGCTGTTCTGCGCGCCGGGCAATGGCGGCATCGCGGAGGTCGCGACCTGCATCGAGCTCGATTTCCGCGAGACCGACCGGGTGCTGGCCCTGATCCGGGCCGAGAAGATCGATTTCGTCGTCGTCGGGCCGGAAGCGCCGCTGGTCTTCGGCCTCGTCGACAAGCTGACCGAGAAAGGCGTCAAGGTCTTCGGGCCGACGGCCGCCGCCGCCCAGCTCGAAGGCTCCAAGGGCTTCACCAAGGATCTCTGCGCCCGTCACGACATTCCGACCGCCGGCTATGGCCGCTTCCACGACAAGGCGTCGGCCCTCGCCTATCTCGAAAAGCAGGACCTGCCGATCGTGATCAAGGCGGATGGCCTTGCCGCCGGCAAGGGAGTCGTCATCGCGACGACGCGGGACGAGGCGATCGAGGCGGTGAGGGACTGTTTCTCGGGCCGCTTCGGCTCGGCCGGCTCGGAAATCGTCATCGAAGCCTTCCTCGAGGGCGAGGAGGCGAGTTTCTTCGCCATCGCCGACGGCCGCCATGTCGTGGCGCTGGGCAGCGCCCAGGACCACAAGCGCGTGTTCGACAATGACGAAGGCCCGAATACCGGCGGCATGGGCGCGGTCGCGCCGTCGCCCCTGATGACCCCGGCCATGGTCGACGAGGTGATGGCCCGCATCATCCGCCCGACCGTCGCCGCCATGTCGGCGGAAGGCCGGCCGTTCAAGGGCGTGCTCTATGCCGGCCTGATGCTGACGAAGACCGGCCCGCAGCTGATCGAATACAACGTCCGCTTCGGCGATCCCGAATGCCAGGTGCTCTTGATGCGGATGAAGAGCGATCTCCTCCCCGTCCTCGTCGCCGCCGCCGATGGCGTCCTCGACAAGCTGAACATCGAATGGGACCCGCGCCCGGCGGTCTCGGTCGTGCTCGCCACCAACGGCTATCCCGGCGACCTTTTGCCCGGCGGCGAAATCCGCGGCCTCGACGAAGCCGGCAAGGTGCCGGACGTGAAGGTGTTCCATGCCGCGACCAGGGCCGTGGGCGATCATTTCGTCCCGGTCGGCGGCCGCGTCCTCAATGTGACGGCGCTGGGCGAGACCATCACCAGGGCGCGCGAGACCGCCTATGAAGCGGTCGCGAAAATCGACTGGCCGGGCGGTTTCTGCCGCGGCGACATCGCCCTGAAGGCCATCGCGGCGGCCGGCGAAAGCGGTAAGTAAGCGGGAGAAGCCCCTCACCCCATCCCTATCCCCGCAAGCGGGGCGAGGGGGCCTATCGAGGCCGGGTCTGTTCCCTCGCCCCCATTGGGGGAGAGGGTTAGGGTGAGGGGGCAAGGCCCCGAACGAAAACAGGCCCCGTCTTTCGGCGGGGCCTGTTCGCGTTCAAGCCTTGAGGCTTACGAGCAGCCGCTGGTCGAGCCGCAGGTGTCGCACTTCAGGCAGGTGCCGTTGCGCACCAGGGTGAAGTTGCCGCAATCGCCGCAGGCGTCGCCGACGTAACCCTTCACGCGCGCCTCGCGGATGCGGGCGAGGCGGGTTTCGGCGGCGGAGGGGCCGCTGCTGCTGGCGACGGCGGCGACCGCGATGTCGCTGCCGACCGCGACCCCGGCGATGGCGCCCGCCGCCGAGGTTTCGGCGAAGGCGACCGCCTCGGCCGAGGAGGCCCGGGCCGCCTGACGAAGGCCCTGCGCCGCCGCGTTCAGGACATAGAGGTTCGAGCGGACGTAACCGTTCGAGACCGGGGCGTTGGTCGCGGCCTTGTAGGCGGCGGCCTTGGCGTCGGTCGCCTCGCGGCGCTGCGGGGCGCCGTCGAGGGCGGCTTCGTCCGCGCCGTCGCCCATGGCGTCGAAGCGCAGGTCCGCCGGCTCGACATGGGCGAGATCGTTGCGGGCGAGGTAGGACACGGCCAGCTCGCGGAAGACATAGTCGAGGATGGACGTGGCCATCTTGATGACTTCGTTGCCTTCGACCATGCCCGCCGGCTCGAAGCGGGTGAAGGTGAAGGCATCGACGAATTCCTCGAGCGGCACGCCATACTGCAGACCGATCGAGACCGCGATGGCGAAATTGTTCATCAGGCTGCGGAAGGCGGCGCCTTCCTTGTGCATGTCGATGAAGACTTCGCCCAGCTTGCCGTCGTCATATTCGCCGGTGCGCAGGTACACCTTGTGGCCGCCGACATTGGCCTTCTGGGTGTAACCCTTGCGGCGATGGGGCAGGCGGTGGCGCACGCCATCGGCCGGCACCACCTTCTCGACGATCCGCTCGACGATGCGCTCGGCGATGACCTGGCCCTTCACCATCGGGTTGGCGTCCTCGCCGACCTCGTCGTTCACCTCTTCGAGGATCTGGCTGGCGAGCGGCTGGGACAGTTTCGAGCCGTCGCGATAGAGTGCGTTGGCCTTCAGCGCGAGGCGCCAGGACAGGAGGTAGGCTTCCTTGCATTCCTCGACCGTGGCCGAGGACGGCATGTTGATGGTCTTGGAGATCGCGCCCGAGATGAAGGGCTGCGCCGCCGCCATCATGCGGATGTGGCTGTCGACCGAGAGGAAGCGCTTGCCGATGCGGCCGCAGGGGTTGGCGCAATCGAAGACCGGCAGATGCTCGTCGCGGATATGCGGCGCGCCCTCGAGGGTCATGGCGCCGCAGACATAGACATTGGCGATGTCGATGTCGGCTTTGGAGAAGCCGAGGGCGGCGAGGAAATCGAAGCCCGGATCATCCAGCTTCTCGGCCGGGAGCTTCAGCGTGTTCACGCAGAAGTCTTCGCCCAGCGCCCATTTGTTGAAGGCGAATTTCACGTCGAAGGCGGAAGCGAGGTTCTTCTCGATCGCCTCGATCTGCGCCGGGCCGAAACCCTTGGCCTTCAGCGCGGCATGGGAGATCGCCGGCGAGCCGTCGAGCGTGCCATGGCCGACCGCGTAGTCGATGATGTCCGCGATCTCCTTCTCGCCATAGCCGAGGGTGGCGAGGCCGACCGGGACGATGCGGTTGATGATCTTGAAGTAGCCGCCGCCGGCCAGCTTCTTGAACTTCACGAGGGCGAAATCGGGTTCGATACCCGTGGTGTCGCAATCCATGACGAGGCCGATGGTGCCCGTCGGCGCGATCACCGTCGCCTGCGCGTTGCGGTAGCCGTGCTTCTCGCCGAGTTCGAGCGCGAGATCCCAGGCGCGCTTGGCGGCGGCCGACAGGGCGCCCTCGCGGACATTGGCATGGTCGAGGGCGACCGGCAGGGTGTTCAGCCCCTCGTAACCCGTGGCGAGGCCATGGGCGGCGCGGCGGTGGTTGCGGACGACCCGCAGCATGGGCGCGCGGTTGTCGGCAAAGCCCGGGAAGGCGCCCAGCTCCCTGGCCATTTCGGCCGAGGTGGCATAGGCGACGCCGGTCATCACGGCCGAGATGGCGCCGCAGATCGCGCGGCCTTCGTCCGAGTCATAGGACAGGCCCGAGGCCATCAGATAGCCGCCGATATTGGCGAAGCCGAGGCCCAGCGTCCGGTAGCGATAGGACAGTTCGGCGATCTTGGGCGAGGGGAACTGCGCCATCGTCACCGAGATTTCGAGGACGAGAGTCCACAGCCGCACCGAATGCTCGAAGGCCTCGACGTCGAAGCTGCCATCGTCGCGCCGGAAGGTCAGCAGGTTCAGCGACGCGAGATTGCAGGCGGTATCGTCGAGGAACATATATTCCGAGCAGGGATTGGACGCCCGGATCGGCCCCGAGTTGCTGCAGGTGTGCCAGTCGTTGATGGTGGTGTGATACTGGATGCCCGGATCGGCGCACTGCCAGGCGGCGAGGCCGACCTTCTCCCACAGCTCGGCGGCCTTCACCGTCTTCGCCACCTTGCCGGTGGTGCGATAGGTCAGGTTCCAGTCGCGGTCGGCGAGGACGGCGTTCAGGAATTCGTCGGTGACGCGGACCGAATTGTTGGAATTCTGGCCCGAGACCGTGAGATAGGCGTCCGAATCCCAATCCGTGTCATAGACGCGGAATTCGAGGTCGCGGTAGCCCTGTTTCGCGAACTGGATGGCGCGCTGGATGTAATTGTCGGGGATCAGCGACTTGCGCGCGGCCTTGATCGCCGTCTTCAGGCCTTCGTTCTGCTTCACGTCGAAACGGGCTTCGCCGCCGACGACATCGGTATGGCAGGCCGCGAGGATGGCGTTCATATGGATTTCGGCCAGCTTGGAGCCGGCGACGAGGGCCGCGACCTTCTGTTCCTCGATCACCTTCCAGTCGATGAATTCCTCGACGTCCGGGTGATCGATGTCGACCACGACCATCTTGGCCGCGCGGCGGGTGGTGCCGCCCGACTTGATCGCGCCCGCCGCCCGGTCGCCGATCTTCAGGAAGGACATCAGGCCCGACGACTTGCCGCCGCCGCCGAGGCGTTCATTGGACGAACGCAGCTTGGAGAAATTGGTGCCGGTGCCCGAGCCGTATTTGAACAGGCGCGCTTCGCGGATCCACAGGTCCATGATGCCGCCGTCGTTGACCAGATCGTCCTCGATGCCCTGGATGAAGCAGGCATGGGGCTGCGGCCGCTCGTAAGCCGAGGTGGAGCGGGTGACTTCACCGCTCTTCTCGTCGACATAATAATGGCCCTGGGCCGGACCATCGATGCCGTAAGCCCAGTGCAGGCCGGTGTTGAACCACTGCGGCGAATTGGGCGCGCACATCTGGGCCGCCAGCATGAAGGCGAGTTCGTCGCGGAAGGCGAGGGCGTCGGCCTCGGCATCGAACATGCCCGACTTCCAGCCCCAATAGGTCCAGGTGCCGGCCAGGCGGTCGAAGACCTGGGTCGCCGTGCGCTCGTCGCCGAAACGCTCGGCCTCGGGCAGGGCGGAGAGCGCCTTGTCGTCGGGGATGGAACGCCACAGCCAGGCGGGGACGCCCTTTTCCTTCACCTTCTTCAGGCGGGCGGGGATGCCGGCCTTGCGGAAATACTTCTGGGCGAGGATATCGGTCGCGACCTGGCTCCAGTCCGCCGGCACTTCCATCGCGGCGAGTTGGAACACCACCGAGCCATCGGGATTGCGGATCTCGCTCGACACCCTGGTAAACTCGATCCCGGCATAGGGAGAATTGCCTTCGGTCGTGAATCGCCGCTCGATCCGCATTTTTCGTGGTCCCCGCAACTTAGGTTTTTGAGCCCTCGGACGGTCCGTCTGGCCCGTCGCCCCATCCACTGTTGTTCTGGCCAGACCCCATAGGTAGGTGGCGAGCCGTGGTTGGACACAAACTCTAGGCCCCGGGGACATGAGTCGGAAGAGGGAGAATTTCGTCCGGGGCAAGATTTTGTGCTTGCCTGCATCCCCGCATACCATGGGCGGCATGAATCGGGGGGCGGCCGGGCGTCGCCGGCCTTAAGATGTGTCCATGGTTGCTGATTCTTCCGCTCCGGCTCAAGCCGAATTCGCCCTCGGCGTCGCCACATCCTTCGCAGGGCGGCCCTGGCGCTTCCGTGTGCCCGATGACCGGGCGGCCCTGGGCCTGGCCCAGGCGACCGGGCTCGATCCCGTCACCTGCCGGGTTTTGATCGGGCGGGGCGTCGATCTGGACAATGTCGACCGTTTCCTCGATCCCGTGCTGAAGACCGACATGCCGGACCCTGCCGTGGTTCTCGACCTCGAAAAGGCGGCGGAGCGTCTGGCCGAGGCGATCGAGGCGGATATCCCGGTCGCGGTCTTCGGCGATTACGATGTCGACGGCGCGACGTCCTCCGCCGTGCTGATGCGCTATTTCACGGCCATCGGCCGCTCGCTCTTCCTCTATGTCCCCGACCGGCAGAAGGAAGGCTATGGCCCCAACACGCAAGCGCTCGAGATGCTGGCGCGGCAGGGTGTGAAACTGGTGGTCACGGTCGATTGCGGCACGCTGGCCTTCCAGCCCTTCGCCGCGGCGAAGGCCGCCGGGCTCGAAGTGATCGTCGCCGACCATCACCAGGCCGAGCCGCTGCTGCCCGAGGTGCGGGCGCTGGTCAACCCCAACCGGCTGGACGATTCGTCCGGCCTCGGCCAGCTCGCCGCCGTCGGTGTCACCTTCATGCTGGTGGTCGGGCTCAATCGCGCCCTGCGCCGCCGTGGCTTCTTCGAGCGGGAGGCACGGCCCGCGCCGGACCTCATGGGCCTCCTCGACCTCGTCGCGCTGGGCACGGTCGCCGACGTGGTGCCGCTGAAGGGGCTGAACCGCACCTTCGTCACGCAAGGGCTGAAGGTGATGGCGGGCCGGCGCAACACCGGGCTCGCCGCCCTGATGGATGTCGCCCGCATCGACACGGCGCCCACCGCCTATCATTGCGGCTATCTGCTCGGGCCCCGGGTGAATGCCGGCGGCCGGGTCGGCCAGGCCGATCTCGGCGCCCGCCTGCTCGCGACCGACGATCCGGAACTCGCCGCCAGCATCGCCGCCCGGCTCGACGCCCTGAACCGGGAGCGCCAGCAGATCGAAAAAGAGGTGGAGGCGGCGGCGATCGAGACGGTGGAAGCCCGCCTTGCCCGCGCCAATGGCCCCGGGCCGCTGGTGATGGCGGCGGGCGCCGGCTGGCATCCCGGCGTCATCGGCATCGTCGCCAGCCGCCTGAAGGAGCGTTATCACCGCCCGACCTTCGTCCTGTCCATTCTCGAGAACGGCAAGGCCAAGGGCTCGGGCCGCTCGATCCCGGGCATCGACCTCGGCGCCGCCGTCTCCGCCGCCCGCGCCGTCGGCCTCGTCGAGGAGGGCGGGGGCCATGCCATGGCCGCCGGCATCACGATCGATATCGCCCGGCTGGAAGAACTCGAACATTTCTGGGCCGGGCGCATGGATGGCGCGGTGGAACAGGCGCTGGCGGCCGACGGGCTGAAGCTCGACGCCGCCATCGGCATCGTCGGCATCAATGCCGATCTCGTCCGCCGCCTCGCTCAGGTCGCGCCCTTCGGCCAGGGCAATCCGGAGCCGCGTTTCGCCGTGCCTTCGGTCCGCGTCGCCCATGCCGCGGTCATGGGCAAGGGGCACCTCCGCCTGCGCCTGTCGGATGCCGGCGGCCGCTCGGCCGACGCGGTCGCCTTCCGCTCGGGCGACGGCGCCGTGGTCGATGCCCTCGACGCCGCCTTCAGGACCGGCGAGGCGCTCCATGTCGCCGGCCATGTCCGGGCCGAGACCTGGCAGGGGCGGGAGCGCATCCGCCTCTTCATCGAGGATGCGGCGCCGGCCGGGCGCGGCTAGGATGGGATCATGACTCGCTGCAACACCATGGAAGAAGTCCGCGCCGAGGTCGACCGCCTCGACCGCGAAATCGTGCGCCTGCTGGCCGAGCGGGAACAGCGCATCGCCGATGCCGGCCGCATCAAGGAAAGCCGCGACATCGTCCGCGACGAGGCGCGGGTCGAGGATGTGGTGGCCAAGGTCCGCATCCTCGCCCAGAATCACGGCGCGACCGCCGACCTGATCGAGGCGATCTACCGCGACATGATGGAGCGCTTCATCGCCCATGAATTCACGCTGTGGGACGCAAACCGCGGGCTTTGAGCCCTTCCGCTTTTTTGTGTTGACCGCCGCGCGCGGAATATGTACTTGAGGCGCCTCGCTGATGCGAAGCCTCTTGCGTCCCCTTCGTCTAGAGGCCTAGGACACCGCCCTTTCACGGCGGCGACACGGGTTCGAATCCCGTAGGGGACGCCAACGCGCTTCAAGCCGTTGATTTCCAACAAGTTGTTGATGTTGCTGGGCTAATTGGCCTCCTCCTGCTACACAGGGGTGGTTCACAATGCCGGCACACACCATGCTCCAGCGACGGCCGGGAAGCGGCATCTACTACTTCCGCCAACGGGTCCCCGAACGACTCCGGGATGTCCTGGAGGCGCCCTATACGGGAAAGCGGGAAATCGTCCGCTCCCTCCGCACCAATGATCTCGCCACGGCCAAGCGGGCTGTTCGGCTTACGGGCGTCGAGGTCGATGCGATCTTCGCCCGAGCCGAGGAACGCCTTAAGGCCGCCAGCACGCCACCCGTGGAAACCATGGAGCAAGCCGAGGCTGACCGCTGGGCCGCCTTGTGGCTGGTCGAACAGTTGGATAATGACCGGGACCGGAGGAGCAACCCCCGTGCCCTGACGTGGTTTGATACCGAACTCCTGACGCTCCCCGCGTGGGAGTTGCGGGACTTGGTGGCCCGGGCCGATACCTCGCTGCTTCATCGCAGCATTGACGGCTTCCTGGAGCGGCACGGGCTTCGGTTGACGGCCGGGTCTCCAGCCTACAGGGCCTTGGCGTTCAGTGTCCTGAGAGCCGCCGTGAAGGGCAAGGCCATCATCGCCAGCCGGAACAAGGGCGAATGGTTGGATGCCCCGCCCGTGCCTGCCCCCGTGGTCGCCTTGGGCGGTGCCCCTGCGGCCCCCCTCGGTGTGCTTCAGGCCCGCCCTGCCGCGCTTTCGGGGGGCCAGATCACGGGGACGGGGGAGACCATCGGCAAGTTCGTCGAGCGGTGGAAGGCCGCCAACCCGCAGTCAGTCCAGGCTGATTATGACGTGACCGCGACCATTCGCCGGTTCACTGAACTGCACGGGGACGTGCCGATAGACGCGATTAGCAAGCCCTTGGTGCGGTCCTTCCGTGACGCCATGGTCAAGGTGCCGAGTCGGCTTCCCAACAAGATGCGCGCCTTGCCTCTCCCGGAACTCCTGGAGAAGACCAAGGACATGCCGGGAGAACGCCTGCGGCCCGCCAGCGTGGTCAAGGCTCTTGGCAATATCAGTCGCATATTGTCCTGGGCATCGAGCGAGGGATATTTCGACCATCTTCCTGCCTGGGCGAACCCGACCAGTGGGATAACGGTGAGCGATCCCGTGGCCGCCGAGGACAAGCGGGCGCCCTATAGCATCGACGACTTGAAGGCGATCTTCTCCAGTCCCGTCTATGCCGGCCATGCGATGGGGGACCGCAACCGCCCTGGCCCCGTGATCACCCGGGATGCCTTCTTCTGGCTTCCGCTCCTCGCATTGTTCACGGGGGCACGCCTGGAGGAGTTGGGGCAACTCTTGGTCGAGGACGTCGGGGAGGTCGAGGGCATTCCCTTTCTGGACATCAACACCCGAGGCGACAAGCGGCTGAAGACCCGCTCTTCCGCCCGCGCCATCCCATTACACCCCGAACTGATACGCATTGGCTTTCTGGCCCATGTCGCTGAGAGGAAGCGGGCCGATAGCGCGGCGAATGCTCAACTCTTCCCCGACCTGAAAGTGAGCAACGGCAAGGGCAAACTGACGGCGGGCTTCTCGAAGTGGTGGGGCCGATACGCGCGGGAGGTGGCGGGGATCGCCGATAGGGATAAGGTCTTTCACAGCTTCCGCCATGCCTTCGCGGATGCCATGGTTGCGGCCGGGCCGGAGAAGGTTTCCCCAGCTGCCGCCAAGGCCCTCCTAGGGCACGCCGACCCCAGCGTGACGGCGATCTACGGGAGCGGCCTCAAGACCAAGGTGCCCTTGTTGAACGCCGCGTTGGTTCATGTTGAATATCCGGGGTTGGACCTGGGGTCGCATGGGCACGCGCTTAAACATGCCGCACGGTAGCGAACATGGTTGATAAATGGCCCACACCTCATGATTGTTTCTTCGTTGATGATTCTTGCAAGGCGTCATGATCATGGGTGGTAGGCTGTTGGTTCTTATCGGGGCGATTTGCGCTCCTTTCTTCCTCGGGGATGAGGCCGAAGCATCGTTCTTTTGCACCGAGCCAAGACGGCCGTGGTGCCTGGATAGCGCGTATGGGCAGTTCTCCGACGAGGGTGACTTCAACTCATGTCGAAATGAAGTTGAAGATTTTGTCACAAGTACAAAAAGATACACACAGTGCCTGACGGAAACGCAAGACGAAGCCATTAGAGAGGCAAATGAAGCGGTTGAGAAATTCAACTGCTTGGCACGTGGTGACTCTATCTGTTGATGAAACAGGTGGGTGGTTCTAGGCTGTTACCGAAACCACCCAGCCACTTCTCTTTACTACTCCTCCAAATCCCCGATCAGCGCATTGAATGTCTGCGCCATTGGCAGGAAATTCCCCCACGGGAGAAGCCGCAGGAGGCTCCTCGCGTCTCCCTGGGTGAACGCCTCGTCATCTTTCAGAACCGCCCCCGTGGCCCCGCCGATACCCTTCACGGCATTGGTGATGAGGTCCGCCGAAGGGTTCCCGAAGAAGACGTTGGATGCCTGCCCGGTCGTCCTGAAGTCAAACAGGGGATCGAAGCCGGCGAGGCCCGCTCCACTGTCCGCGATCATCGGGAAGAGGGAGGAGAAGCCGCCCCGCTGGAACGCCGCCTTGGCGATGTTCTCGGGGGAGAGGCGTTCTTCCAGCCATTCCTTCCGGTCGGACCTGCCGAGGGCCTGAAGGTTGGCCTGAACCATGTAGGTCAACCCGCCGAAGACCATGGTTGCCGCGAAGGGGGCCATGGCCCGCACGCCGTCCATGTGGATGTTGTGCAGGAACTGCTTCGTCCAGGCCCCGAGCATGAAGGACCGGAACTGAAGTATGACCTGGGCCATGGGCTTGCTCATGAACATGGCCATGGACCCGGGGTCGTTCTCTTGGATGATACGCTTACTCCAGTTGGCAATACCCATCTCGAAGTGCGCTAGGGCTTCCTGATCGGTCCATCTGGCCTGCTGCCGGTTCCGTGGACACCATCTTAAGCTAGTTCGGCCATCCGTTC
>JAOZVS010000146.1 GCA_025869435.1 Zavarzinia sp. | reverse complement strand
CCGGCATCAAACGGGTGTTCTCGAAGTTCCTCAGCTTCGGCGACGGGCCGACCGACGCCGTCATGGTCAACAACGACGACTGGCTGTCCGGCCTCAACTACATCGCCTTCCTGCGCGATTACGGCCGGCATTTCTCGGTCAACCGGATGCTGTCGCAGGACAGTGTGAAGATCCGCCTCGACCGCGAGCAGAACCTGTCGTTCCTCGAATTCAACTACATGATCCTGCAGGCCTATGATTTCGTCGAACTGGCGAAATCCTACGGCGTCCGCCTCCAGATGGGCGGCTCGGATCAATGGGGCAACATCATCCAGGGCGTCGAGCTGGGCCGGAAATCCGCCGATCTCCAGCTCTATGGCCTGACCTCGCCGCTGATCACCACGGCGTCGGGCGCCAAGATGGGCAAGACGGCGAATGGCGCCGTCTGGCTGAACGAGGATGCCCGCAGCCCCTATGACTACTGGCAGTTCTGGCGCAACACAGAAGATACCGACGTCGGCCGTTTCCTGCGCCTGTTCACCGAATTGCCGGAAGGGGAGATCGCCCGCCTCGAGACGCTTCAGGGCGCCGAGTTGAACGACGCCAAGAAGATCCTGGCGACGGCGGCGACCAGCCTCGCCCATGGCCAGGACGCCGCCGTAGCCGCGGCCGAGACCGCGCGCAAGACCTTCGAGGAAGGCGCCGCCGCCGACACGCTGCCCAAGGTCGCGGTCGACAGCGCCTCGGTCGCCGCCGGCATCACTGTCTACGAATTGCTGGTCAAGGCCGGCATGGCCGCCTCGAACGGCGAAGCCCGCCGCCTGATCAAGGGCAATGGCGTTCGCCTCGACGATGTCGCCGTGACCGACGAATTCGCCAAGGTGACCTCGCTCGGCGCCACGGGTACGGTCAAGCTCTCGGCCGGCAAGAAACGCCACGCCCTGATCGTCACGGGCTGAGCCGGCGGCCATCCGGCGTCGGGACAGGGGGGATGCCATGGCGCAAGACGGCGAGAACAACCACCGGCCGGCCCAGATCGGCCTGACCGCCGTCATCGTCGCGGTGACGGAGGAAGATCCGCGCGTCCTCGTCGCCCGGCGCATGACCCATGATCTGGCGACTCCGGCCCAGCAGGGCCTGATTCCGCTGGCCTTCGATACGCCCGAGACCCTGCCCTTCGGTCCCTTCGAGCCGGAACATCACCGCACCCTCGAACTCGGCCTTCGGCAATGGGTGAGCGAACAGACCGGCATCGCCATGCGCTATGTCGAGCAGCTTTACACTTTCGCCAACCAGAACCGCGATCCGCGCGAGTTGACCGGCGGGCCGCGCGTCGTCTCGGTCGCCTATCTGGCCCTGACCCAGGAAACGCCGGTGGCCGGCACCGGCGAGGCGCAGTGGCGATCCTGGTATTTCTTCCTGCCCTGGGAAGACTGGCGCGAGGGGCGCCCCGCCCTGATCGACAAGGTGATCCGCCCGGCGCTCACCCGCTGGATCGACGCCGCGCCCGATGCCCGTACCGCGCGGACCCGGATGGAGCGGACGGCGATCGCCTTCGGCCCGGTCGCCGGCACCGGCCATTTCGACCTGCTGCGCTGCCTCGACCGCTATGAATTGCTTTATTCCGCCGGCCTGGTGAAGGAAGCGATCCGCGATGCCGCGATCACCGCCTCCGTCGCCGGGACCGAAAGCCCAACGGTGCCGGACGAGCAACGGGACGCGGCCAAGGCGCTGGGCAGCCCGATGGCGCTCGACAACCGCCGCATCCTCGCCTCCGCGCTCGGCCGCTTGCGCGGCAAGATCGACTATCGCCCGGTGGTCTTCGATCTGCTGCCGCCGGAATTCACCTTGCTGCGTCTGCAGAAGGTGGTCGAAGCCCTGTCGGGCATCGAGTTGCACAAGCAGAATTTCCGCCGCACCGTGATCGCCGGTGACCTCGTCGAGCCGACCGGCCAGATCGAAGCCTCCGGCCGGGGGCGCCCGGCGGAAACCTACCGCTTCCGCCGCGACGTCATGCAGGAGAAGCACGACGTCGGCATTCCCCTGCCCCTGCCCAAGATCGGCGGCTGACCCCTCCCCCTCAGGCCCCGTCATGGAAGATGAGACCGAGCACCCGTCGCCGGCCGCCACGCAGTTTCGAGACACCGTGGCGCATCTGGGCGCGGTACCAGCCGCGCCCGCCTGCGCGCGGAAATTCCCGGACCGGAAAGATCACCATGTCGCCCCGGCCGAGCGGCACCACCTCGCAACGCGACTGCTGGCGGGGCCGCGTCTCGACCAGGGTGAATTCGCCACCGGTGAAATCAACGCCCGGCGCATCGAGCAGGATCGCCGCCTGCAAGGGGAAATGGATGGAACCATAAAGGTCCTGATGCAGGCAGTTGTAATCGCCAGCATTATAGGACAGCAGCAAGGGCGTCGGCCGCGACTGCCCGGCATCGCGGCACAGGGCAAGCAATCCCTCGTGTTCCGCCGGCCAGCCGCCATCCTGGCCGAGGCGCCGGCCCCAGATATTGGCGATCGCGGCGAGACCGGGATAGAGCGACCGGCGCAGGTCCTCCACGAGACCAGGCAGCGGATAGGCGAAATAGCGATATTCGCCCCGGCCAAAGCCATGCCGCGCCATGATGATGGTGGACCGGAAACCGTCCGGCCGATCATAGAGCGCCGCCAGCGCCGCGCATTGCCCGGCCGTCAGGACGGCCGGCACGACCGCATGGCCCGCCTCGTCGATGGCGACGCGAACGGCGTCCCAATCGACACAAGGGTCCTCCGCCTGCCCGTCCTTCATGCCGAGATCAGCCATGTCGGCGCCTTCCTCCAGTCCCGATCCCGGAACCATGGCGGACGGCCGAGCCTTCAGTCTTGCGCGGACTTGCGGCGCAATTCAGGGGCATGGGGCGAACGGGTGGGCGACAACAAAAGCGGCACCGTCCATCCGGACGACACGCATCGCGTGAGGAGGTGATAGGGTTTTCCGGTTGTCCGAGGCCAAGGCCTGACGGACACCGGACCCATAACGAATAAAGAGGGCCAATCATGTCCGCCGTCACCAGATATCCGATCGCAGCCGCCTTGATGGGGCTGTCGCTCTCCCTCGCCCCGGCCGCCGCCTGGGCCGAAGGCGGCGAGGACCTCGCCAGGGCCAAGGGCTGCTTCGCCTGCCATGCCGTCGAGACCGAAAGCGCCGCCCCCTCGTTCCGCGATATCGCACGGCGCTTCGGCGGCCTCGCCAATGCGAAGCTGATGCTCGTCCCCATCGTCCATACCGGCACCGACCGGCCGGCGGTCTATCACTGGGGCAGCGCCAACATGCCGCCGGAAGGCGCCCGCCGCCCCGTCACCAACGAAGAGGCCGAGGCGCTGATCGATTATATACTCAGCGTGAAGTGACCTGTCGTCCGGGGCCGCGCGCCCCGGGCTTCCGCCGCCGCCGCCGCCCGCCCCGCCCGAAAGGACGAAGGGCTATTCGCGACATTTTCTTGACAGGCTTGATTATGCTCGATATGAGCATATGTAAGATATGCTCAAGTTGAGCATTATAATTCGGAAACGCGCACCCCTCCGTCGAGGATCGCCCCATGACCGTTATCCCGCAGGCCCCCCCGGCTGCCACCCTTCCCTTCACGCCCGACGTGGCGGCCGCGACGGCCGCGACCTGGGCCAAGGTCGAGCGCGTGTTGCCGGAAGACGAATGGCGCATCCACGCCCCCTTCATCGAGCGGATCAACCGCCTGAAGAAGCAGCGGAACGCGGTCATCCTCGCCCATAACTACATGTCGCCGGAAATCTTCCACGGCGTCGCCGATATCGTCGGCGACAGCCTCGCCCTCGCCAAGCGGGCCGAGGAAACCGACGCCGACGTGATCGTGATGGCCGGCGTGCACTTCATGGCGGAAACCGCCAAGCTGCTGAACCCGGACAAGATCGTCCTGATGCCCGACATGGAGGCCGGCTGCTCGCTGGCGGAATCCATCCGCCCCGAGGATATCCGCCTGCTGCGCGAAGCCTATCCCGACGCGCCGGTGGTCACCTATGTGAACACCTCGGCCGCGGTGAAGGCGGAGAGCGATATCTGCTGCACCTCGGGCAATGCGGTCGAAGTGGTCGAAAGCCTGGGGGCGGAGCGCGTGCTGTGCCTGCCCGACGAATATCTGGCCAATTGGGTGGCGACCCAGACCAAGGTGAAGATCCTCACCTGGAAGGGTCACTGCGAGGTGCACGAGCGCTTCACGCCCGACGAAATCCGGCGCTTCCGCCGGGCCTATGACGATCTCGTCGTCATCGCCCATCCGGAATGCCCGCCGGAGGTGATCGCCGCCGCCGATTTCGCCGGCTCGACCGCCAAGATGATCGACTATGTCCGCGACGAGAAGCCGGCGCGGGTGCTGATGATCACCGAATGCTCGATGTCGGACAATATCGCCGCCGCCTCGCCGACGACCGAATTCGTCCGCCCCTGCATCATGTGCCCGCACATGAAGCGGATCACCCTGCCGAAGATCCTGCACGCGCTCGAAACCCTCGAGCCGCGCGTGGAGGTCGATCCCGCCGTGGCCGTGAAGGCCCGCCGCGCGGTGGAGCGGATGATCGCGGTCGGTCGCCGCAAGTAATGTCGTTACGTCCGGGAGTGCCTGTCATGCGCCGGTTGGAAGCGGAAATCGTCATCGTCGGTTCGGGCCTCGCCGGTCTGTCGGCGGCCCTCGCCCTTGCCCCGCGCAAGGTGGTGCTGGTCACCAAGACAGAAGCACTCGAAGGCGGGTCGAGCCTGCACGCCCAGGGCGGTATCGCCGCCGCCATCGGCGCCGGTGACCGTACCGCCGCCCATGCCGCCGACACGCTGGCGGCGGGCGACGGGTTGTGCGATCCCGTCGCCGTCGCCCTGCTGACCGATGCCGGCCCCCAGGCCATCGCGACCCTGCGCGAACTGGGCGTCGCCTTCGACACCGATGCCGAAGGCCGCCTGCTGCTGGGTCGCGAGGGTGCCCATTCCTGTGCCCGCGTCGCCCATGCCGATGGCGACCGTACCGGCCGCGCCGTCGTCCTCGCCCTCGCCGCCCGGGTGCGGGCGACGCCGTCGATCACCGTGATGGCCGACACTGTCGTCACCGATCTGATCGTGACGGGCGGCCGCCTCGCCGGCCTCGCCGTCCATTCGGGCGATGGCGGCCCCGCGGTGATCCATACCGCGAAGCTGATGCTGGCGACCGGCGGCCTCGGCGGGCTGTGGACCCATACCACCAACCCGCCCGAAGCGACGGGCGATGGCCTCGCCCTCGCGGCTCGCGCCGGGGCGACGCTGGTCGACCTCGAGTTCATGCAGTTCCACCCGACCGCCCTTCTGGTCGAGGGGAAGGAGCCGCTGCCCCTGCTGACCGAGGCGCTGCGCGGCGCCGGCGCCCGCCTGCTGTGCGCCGATAAAGTGACGCCGCTGCTGCACGGCAAGCATCCCCAGGGTGACCTCGCCCCGCGCGATGTCGTCGCCCGCGCCATCCAGCGCGAGATCGCGGCCCAGGGCCGGGTCTGGCTCGACCTGCGGCCGGCCTTCGCCGCCAAGGGCGAGAAGGCTTTCCCCCAGGCGATCGAGACCTGCCGCGAAGCCGGCTTCGATCCGCTGGCCGAGCCGGTGCCGGTCACCCCGGCGGCGCATTACCACATGGGCGGCATCCTGGTCGACGGCGACGGGCGCAGCACCCTGCCCGGCCTTTACGCCTGCGGCGAGGTCTCGGGCACCGGGGTCCACGGCGCCAACCGACTGGCCTCGAATTCGCTGCTCGAAGCCTGTGTCGCCGGGCGGCGCACCGCCCTGGCGCTGGCCCGCGACAATGGCCCCCTGCCGGCCCTGCCGGCCGAGATCGCCCCTGCCGCCGGTGTCGATCCCGCCGCCGCCGCGCCGGTGCGGAAAGCCCTGCGCGAGACCATGATGCGCGACGTCGGCATGCTGCGCGGCGAAGCCGGGCTTCGCCATGCGCTGGAGACCATCGACGGGCTTGCCGGCGCGCTGGGCTCGGCCCCGGCCCGCGATGGCCATGCCGCCATCCGCGCGGCGAGCGAGTTGCGCAACCTGATCACCGTCGGGCGGCTGGTCGCGCTGCTGGCCCTGTCGCGCACGGAAAGCCGGGGCGCCCATGCCCGCACCGACCATCCGGCCGCCGATGCCCGCTGGCTGCACCGCCAGACCGTGCGCCTCGACGCCACGGGCGCCCATCTCGACACCATCGCCCTCGCCAAGGGCCGCCTCGCCGCCGAATGAGTATGCCGACATCATGTTCGATCTGACGCCGCCGCCCTATCTCGTCTATGAAAACCTGCTGAAGACGGCATTGATGGAGGATCTCGGCCTCGCCGGGGATCTGACCTCGGAAGTCGCCGTGCCCGCGACCGCGCGGGCGCGGACCGAGATCAACACGCGTCACGACGGCCGTATCGCCGGCCTGCCCATGGCCCTCGACACCTTCCGCCTGGTCTCGCCCGAGATCACGGTCGAAGTGCTGCGGCCCGATGGCTCGGACGTTACGCCCGGCGATGTCATCGCCGTCGTGGAAGGCCCGGCGCGGGCCGTGCTGACCGGCGAGCGCGTCGCCCTCAACATCCTGCAGCGCCTGTCGGGCATCGCCACGGTCACCCGCGGCGCCGCCCGCGACGCGGCGAAACACGGCGCCCGCGTCGCCTGCACGCGGAAGACCACGCCGGGCCTGCGCGCCCTCGAGAAATACGCCGTCCGGGTCGGCGGCGGGGTCAATCACCGCTTCGGCCTCGACGACGGCATCCTGGTGAAGGACAATCATATCGCCGCCGCCGGCGGTCTCGACGCCGTGCTCGATCGCATCAAGGGCCGGGTCGGCCATATGGTGAAGGTCCAGATCGAGGTCGATTCCCTCGACCAGCTCGAGGTCCTGCTGAAGCGGCCGGTCGATGCCGTCCTTCTCGACAACATGGGGCCGGACATGCTGCGCAAGGCGGTCGCCCTGGTCGCCGGGCGCATGGTCACCGAGGCGTCTGGCGGGATCCGGCCCGAGATGGTCGCCGACTACGCCGCCAGCGGCGTCGACATGCTGTCGCTCGGCTGGCTGACCCATTCGGCGCCCTCCCTCGATCTCGGTCTCGATTTCAGCTTCCGGTAAGGACTATTTCGGCGGCACGCCGATCACCGGTGGCGCCTTGGCGTCGGCGGCGCTGTCGGTGCCGTCGACCGCCGAGATGATGTCGCGCAGGATGCCCGGCGCCAGGGCCGACAGGGCATTCACCGTCACCTCCGGGTTTTCGGTCGGGCCGACCACGCTGTAATTGAAGGCGAAGAGGCCACCGCCCTCGCCCCCGGTGAGGATATCACCGACGAGCGGGATCGAATTGAGGATCCGGTTGAGGCCATAGGACGGCACGATGGTGCCCCCGACGCTGACCGAACGGCCCCAGGTGTCATAGGTGCCGGACAGGGTCATGCCGATCGAATTGCCGTAAGCGCGGGCCTTCACGATGCGAATGACCGCGCTTTCCTGCACGATGTCGGCCTTCAGGGCTTCGAGCGAGATGCCCTCGCCACCGATCGCCTCGGCGATGCCGGTGAGCGAGCCCAGCGTCAGAATGCGGGCCAGCACCGGCGCCTTCACCAGTTTGAAGTCCCGCATGTCGAGGGCGCCGGTCAGGGGCCGGTTCGGCTTGGTATCGTCGATCGTGCCGTGGAAGGTCAGGCTACCGCCCTCGACATCGGAATAAAGCCGGGCGACACGGACAACGGCACCGGCATCCCCGGCCGAAATATCCAGCCGCCGGCCGCCGGCGACCGGCGTCAGCTTCAGGGACAGGGGCGCCCGGGACGGCCCCAGCGCGCCCTTGCTGTTGATCGCCTGCCAACGCCCCTGCTCGTGGCTACCGGTCGCCTTCAGACCGGCGACGGCGGTTTTCTCGTCCATCTGGACCCGGTCGAGATCGATGTCGAAATCAAAATCGGGCAAGCCATCGGGCGACGAAGGATCCGGCCGCTCCGCCTCGGGTCGGCGCGCGGGGGCATCCTGATCCATGTAGGGCACGAGGTCGAGGTTGGCCCCGCGCAGCTTCAGGGCATAGCGCTGGCCCGGCGCCGGCCGGCGGAAATCGATGGTGAAGGCGCTTTTGCCCAATTGGGCATTGCTCAGCACGAGGCTGATCAGATCGCCATCGGTGGTGAACTCCGCGCTGCCATCGGCGGACAGGCCCTTGGCCCGCGCGGTCAACCCCTCGAACTTCAGCCGCCCGCCGCCCGTCGCCAGGCGGAAGGCGACGGCGGCCGGCTCCCCCGCCTTCTTGCCGTAACCGGTTTCGGGCAGGGTGATCGCCGCGCCGTCCAGCGCCAGCTCGGCCCGGATCGCGCCAATGGCCTGCCCCCGCCCCTCGAGGGTGACGCTGGCGCCGATCGGCCCCGTGATCCGGCCGCCGAGGCCAAGACCCAGTTTCTCGCGCAAGGCGTCATCCAGCGTGCCCCTAGCCGTCAGCACGGTCGTGGGCTTGCCCGCGGGCGCCCTGAAATTCTCGCTCCATTCGAGATCGAGAGGGGCGCCGCCCAGCCTGGCCGTGCCCCTGGCCGTGGCGCGGCTCTGATCGACATCGACCGTGATCGCGCCATCGGTGAGGTCGAGGGGGCCGGCGATCGCAGGCAGCACGAGCCCGACGATCTTGCTGCTGGTCTTGAAGTCCAGATTGTCGAGATCGAGATCGGCGACGAGAGGCAGCAGGAAGCGCGCCCTGGTTTCGTGATCGCCAGCGGTTTTCGATGGATCGACACCGATCTTGCCGGCATAGCCAAGCGGCGGCAGGTCGAGCATGGTCAGGGCCGCCCGCACCGGCCCGGTGGCGGAGAAGGAAATATCGCCTTGCTGATCTTCCTTGCTGAAGTCGGTGATCTTCGCCAGCCCCTCGGTCAGGGTAACGAGGCCGGCGGGCCCCATGTCGACCCTTCCGCTGTTGATTTCGACATCGATACCATCGGCCGTCATATGGGCCTTGGCCTTGATGTCCGAAACCGGCGGAAGACCGGCCATGAAAGTGGTGGCCGCGCCGTCGATGGCGAAATCGGCGCTGAACATGTCGGGCGGCGACGGCGAAGCGTCCAGCCCGCCGGGTGGCGCCTTCAACCGAAGAACGCCGTCGGAAACCTGGCCGCCCCTGATGTTCTGCGTGACCCAACGCCGGCCATTGACCGAAAGCCGCACGGGCCACAGCGCCGCCAGATCATCGACCGGCAGGCCGCCGAGCCGGGCGGTCAGGTCGATCGCGGGTCCGGCCAGGGTGAAACCGACACTGCCGCTGGCGGAAATATCGACATCGCCGCGCCGGATCCGGACCTGCGCGAGATGGAGGGTCGCGCTCGCGTTGTCGTATCGGCCGGCCGCATGGATCTGGTCGAGGCTCAGGCCCTCGGGAAAGAAATCCGGCAGGTCCAGACCGCCGCCCGCCGCGGTCACGTCGAAATCGACCCCGTGAAGCTCGCCGTTCGCGTCGACCGCGGCGGAAACCTTGCCCGACAGCGGCATGACGATCCCCGCCGCCGGCCCGAACATCTGGCCACCGGCATCGAACAGCGCGGGCACGAGATTGCTGAATTCGACCGACAAGGCGGCTTCGCCATCCGCGCCGGGCGGAATGGCGCCCATGAGCCGCAGCGACACCTGCTCGCCCTCGCTGGCCACCGCGAGCCTGAAATCGAGCAGCACCTCGCCGCCCGCCTTGCGCATCAGCTCGCCGCCGACGCCGTTGCCGACCCAGCGCCGCAGGGTCATCTCGTCTTCGACGACAAGGCGCGAGCGGACGAGCGACAATCGCTCCAGACGACGGAGAGCCGGCGAGTTTCCCGGTCCCCGGCGCAGGAGGGCAAGGAGATCGGCGACGGGCGAAGCCCCCCCGGCCGCCACCTCGTCCCCGACCGCGACGGCGCCGCCGAGGCCGAGTTCGACCAGTCCATCGGCATTCCGCCGGATCGTGACATCGGCCCCCGCGAGGGTCACCCCCGTCGGCGCCAGCTGGCCCACGAGCAGGGCCCGCAGCGAGAGATCGATGCCGGCGCTGGGCAACCGGGCGATCAGGGTGCCATCCTGCCCCCGGGCCTCGATCCCGACGACCTGCAGCGCGACATCATTGTCGGCCCCGCTCCAGGTCAGAATGGTATCGCCCACACTGACCTTCAGGCCGGCGGTATTGCCCTCGAAGGCGGATTCGATCAGCGGGGAGAGGAATCCGAGGGAGATCGGCCCGATCGACAGACGAAGACCGATCGCGACGCCCGCGATCATCAAGGCGGTCAGCAGGCCGCCGAAAACATGAGCCGCAATGCGGGAAGCGCGCCTGACCAAATCGAATGCCCTGCAGGACGCCCCGCGCCGGGAGCCGTCCCGAAAATCCTGCTGGCCCCAAATCCTGCCAGACTGAAATCCTCGACCCTGCGGCTTGACGCCAACGGCACCAGACAGCAGCGTATCCACCCTAGCACGAAGACGATGTGACGCGCGTGAATTACGGTCTCCCCGCCCTGCCGCCCAGCCCCCCCGCCGACGATCATCCCGGCGCGCTTCGCCTGATCGACGACTTCAGGGCGGCCCAGACCGAGCCCGGCCTGGCCGACAACCCGCGGATACACTCGATCCTGCGGGTCATCGGCGCCTACAGCCCCTATCTCTCGGCCCTCGTCCGCCGCGACCCGGCCGGACTGGTCGACATGGTCCGGCGCGGCCCCGAAGCCGTGCTCGAAGACCTGTGGCCGAGCCTGACGCCGGCGGCGACCGCGGACCTGAATACCGAATCGCTGATGCGCCACCTGCGCCGGGCCAAGGCGCGCGTCGCCCTCGCGGCCGCGGTCGGCGATCTGGCCTTTGGCTGGCCGCTGATGCGAACGACCGGCGCCCTGTCGCGTCTGGCCAGCGCCGCCCTGTCCGCCGCGGCCGCCCACATGCTGCGGGCCGGCGCGAAAATGGGTGAAATCGCCCTGCCCCATGACAGCGACCCGGAACGCGAGTCCGGCCTGATCATTCTCGGCATGGGCAAGCTGGGCGCGAACGAGCTGAATTATTCCAGCGACATCGACCTGATCGTCTTCTTCGACAGCGAGACAGCGAAGCCGACCGGCAAGCGCAGCCCGACCGAAACCTATGTCCGCGTCACCAAGGGCATCGTCAAGCTGCTGCAGGAGAGGACGGCCGATGGCTATGTCTTTCGGGTCGACCTGCAGCTGCGCCCCGATCCCGGCGCCATGCCCATCGCCCTGTCGACCGACGCCGCCGAGATCTATTACCAGAGCCTTGGCCAGAACTGGGAGAGGGCGGCGATGATCAAGGCCCGCCCGGTCGCGGGCGACCTCGCCGCCGGGCGCGATTTCCTGCAGCGCATCCGCCCCTTCGTCTGGCGCCGCCATCTCGATTTCGCCGCCGTGCGCGATATCCAGCGCATGAAGGAGAGGATCCGCGAGCACCATGGCCATGGCGCGATCCGGGTCGAGGGCCAGGATGTGAAACTCGGCCCCGGCGGCATCCGCGAGGTCGAGTTCTTCGTTCAGATCCAGCAGCTGATCTCGGGCGGACGGGAGCCACAACTGCGCGAGGCCGGCACCCTCGCCATGCTCGACCGGCTGGTCGCCATGGGCCGCATCCCGGATGACGAGCGCCGGATCCTGACGGAAGGCTACTGCTTCCTGCGCCACCTCGAACATCGCCTGCAGATGGTCGAGGATGCCCAGACCCACGACATTCCCGGCGATCCCGCCGCCATTCCCGCCCTCGCCCGCTTCATGGGTTATGGCGATACCCATGAATTCCGCCTCACGCTGCTGGGCCATCTGTCGGCGATCGAACATCGCTTCGCCGGCCTCTTCGCGTCCGAGGATGGCGATGAAGGTCCGGGCCGGGACCTGTTGCCGGCGGGTGAAGACGCTATCGCCGACTATCTGGCGCGGGCGGGGTTCAAGGACGGGCCACGCGGCGCCGGCATCATCGCCGGCTGGCGGGTCGGCCGTTACCGCTGCTTCCGCCACGAACGCGCCCGCGCCCTGGTCGAGGGGCTGACGCCGGTGCTGATCGCCGCCATGGCGAAGACGGCGGCGCCGGATACCGCCCTCCTCCTGTTCGATCAGTTCCTGAACCGCCTGCCGGCCGGCGTGCAGCTGTTCTCCCTCCTCGATGCCAATCGCAACCTGCTCGATCTTCTGGCCGAGATCATGGGCGCGGCGCCCATGCTGGCGGAAATGCTGGCGCGCCGCCCCGGCCTGCTCGACACCGTGGTCGGCGGCGAGGCGCTGCGCCCGATCACCGATGGGGGCGCGCTGCGCGATGCCATGGCCGTCGCCCTGTGCGATGTCACCGATTATCAGGACCTGCTCGACGCCGTGCGCCGCTGGACCGCCGACCGGCGCTTCGCCGTCGGGCTTCAGCTTCTGCGTGGCCTGACCGACCATCGCGAGGCCGGCCGCGCCCTCTCCTTTGTCGCCGACGCGGTGATCGAGCGGCTGGTCGACGCGGTCTCGGCCAATTTCGCCCTCGCCCATGGCGTCATTCCGGGGGGCGGCTTCGCCGTCGTCGGCCTTGGCAAGCTGGGCGGGCGGGAAATGACCGTCACCTCCGATCTCGATCTCGTTTTCCTGTGTCATGTGCCGGAAGGCACCATCGGCTCGGACGGTGCCAAACCGCTGTCCCCCGGCGTCTATTACACCAGGCTCGGCCAGCGCCTGATCGCCGCGCTCTCGGCCCTGACCGCCGAGGGCAGTCTTTACGAGGTCGACATGGCGCTGCGCCCGGGCGGCGGCGCGGGAGCCCTGGCGACCAGCCTCGGCGCGATGGAGACCTATTATCGCGGCGACGCCTGGACCTGGGAACACATGGCGCTGACGCGGGCCCGGGTCGTGGCCGCCAGCGACGCGGGCTTCGCCGCCCGTGCCGGCGCGCTGCTGGAGACATTGAAGCATCTGAAGCGCGACGCCGCCCGCGTTCTCGCCGATGCCGCGCACATGCGGGGACGGATGGACCGCGACCGCCCGCCGCGCGGCCGCTGGGATCTGAAGCTGTCGCCGGGCGGCCTGGTCGATATCGAATTCATCGCGCAGGGCCTGCTGCTGGCGGGCGGCGAGCGCCTGCCCGCGCCCTGGCCGACCGATAGCGCCGGCATGATCGGCCTGCTGCGCGACCGGGGCGCGCTTCCCGCCCATGAAGCCGATGAGCTTGCCGCCGCGCTCGACCTCGAGGCCGGATTGTCGGCCTCGATCCGCCTGACCGCCGGGGATAGTTTCGAGCCCGGCACGGCGCCCGAGAGCCTGAAACTGTTGCTCGCCCGCCAGGCCGGCGTCGCCGATTTCGCGGCGGTCGAGGCCCTGCTGGAAGAGGCTCGGCCCCGCATCCGCGCGATCTTCATCAGCCACATCGGCGATCCCGTCGCATTGCCCGCCGCCGATGGTGCCCCGGGTGCCGCCGGCCTGCCCATAGAGGAGATCTGACACCATGAGTGCAACGCTCGAAGCCGGCGCGCCGGCCCCGGATTTCACCCTGCCCGCCAATGGCGGCGGCTCCATCGCCCTGTCCGCCCTGAAGGGGCGCAAGGTCGTGCTCTATTTCTATCCCAAGGACGACACCCCGGGCTGCACCACCGAAGCCCTCGATTTCTCGGCCCGCCTCGCCGATTTCACGGCGGCGGGGGCGAGCATCGTCGGCGTCTCGCGCGATAGTGTCGCCGCTCACGACAAGTTCGCCGCCAAGCATGACCTGAGCATCAGCCTCGGCGCCGATGTCGATGGCACGGTGACAAACGCCTATGGCGTCTGGGTCGAGAAGATGAATTACGGCAAGAAATACTTCGGCATCGAACGATCGACCTTCCTGATCGATGGCGCGGGCAAGATCGCCCGCGTCTGGCGCAAGGTCAGGGTGAAAGGCCATGTCGACGACGTGCTGGCGGCGGTGCGGGCGCTCTGATTGCCCCCACCGGACAGGGCCGTTTCGCCGCGATGGGAACAGCCGCTGTTGACATATTGCCGCCGCTCTGGCGGCAATAGCGGCCGTCTTTAGTTCTTCAGGTGATTACCGTCGCATGACCAACGACGCCCGACTTCGTCCGCTTGCCTCCCGCCGCTCGTGGTTTGCCCCGCGCGAGATCGCCATTCGCGATCCCTGGGGCGTGCGCTGGCTGCGGCTGTCCCGGCGGATGCAGGTCTCGGCGGCCGCCCTTGGCCTCGCCGCCTTCGCGTGGGTAGGCCATGCCACGATCGCCACCCTGGCGCCGCCGGACCGGACCGGCGAGCAGGCCGAGGCCCTCAGCCGCCTGCGGGCGGAACTCGAAGGGCACGAGCGCGCGGCCGATGGCCTGCGCCAGGAAGTGGCCCGGCTGCGCAGTGAAAAAGCCGTCGCCGAAGCTGCCCGTTCGGCCGCCGAGCGCCAGTCCGCGACCGAGGTCGCGGCAGCCGCGGCCACGGCGGCGCAGGGCCGCGTCACCGATCTCGAATACGCCCTGGCCGATGCCTATCTCGCACAGTGGCGCCTGGCGGAAAGCCTCGCCGTCGCCGACGACCGCATCGCTTCGCTCGAAGGCAAGGCGGTGGGTCTCCGCGATCTGGCCGCGGTCGCCGGTCAACAGGCGACCCAGTTGAAGGACAAGGTGGCGACGCTCGAATTGCTGCAAGGCCAGTTGGTGGAGCGCCTGAAGCCGGCGACCGATGTCGAGGTGGCGCTGCTCGAGCGGAACCTCGCGCCGACGCGCCTCGATCTCGACAGCGTGGTCGCGGCGGTCACGGACGAAGGCAGCGGCGGGCCGTTGCTGCCGGTGATGGACGATCTCGCCCCGACGATCGAGAATGCCCGTCTCAATGACCTGACCAATTCGACGGCACGGCTGGACGCCCTGAAGGCGGCCGCCATCTCGATGCCCCTCGCCCTGCCGGTCCGCCTCGACGGGATCGAGGTGCGCAGCAATTTCGGCAATCGCCGCGATCCGATCAACCGCCGCGCCGCCTTCCACGCCGGCATCGATTTCGGTGGTGCCGTGGGCACGCCGGTCTTCGCCACCGCGCCAGGCGAAGTCGTATCGGCCGGCTGGGCCGGCGCCTATGGCCGCGCCGTCCGCATTCGCCATGCCTTCGGGCTGGAAACCCAATACGCCCATCTCAGCCGGGTTTCGGTGAAAGTGGGCGACAAGGTTGACGCCGGCGACGTGATCGGCAAACTCGGCAGCACGGGCCGCTCCACCGGACCGCATCTTCATTACGAGGTGCGGTTGCTGGATGCCCCGAACGATCCCATGCGCTTCATCGAGGCAGGCCGCAATGTTCAACAACAGACAGAACAAGCGCGAGACGAAGCCGGGAAATAGCGGCCGGCGGGGCGAAAACGCCACCCGTCCCTCGATCCTGGCCGAGGGTCTCGGCATCGAAGGCAATATCGAGACTGTCGGCGATCTGCAGATAGACGGCACCGTGACCGGCGACATCACCTGCCGCAGCCTGACGCTGGGCGAGGATGGCCTGGTCAAGGGCGCCATCAATGCCGAGACGGTTCACATCCGCGGCCGGATCGAGGGCCGCATCGACGCCGCCGTGGTCGAACTCGCCGCCAGCGCCGTCATCATCGGCGACATTCTCCACGACAGTATCGGCGTCGAGGCCGGCGCGAATATCGAAGGCCAGCTGAAGCGCCGCCACAAGACCAGGGCCGCCACCGAGGACAAGCCGGCCGAGGGCGGCAAACCCGCCCTCGTCGTCACCAATTCCTGATCATTGATCAGTCGAGGTCGCTGACCTCGGCCCCGCCGCCTTCGACACGGGCGGCGAGCGCGGCCGCCATGAAGCGGTCGAGATCGCCGTTCAGCACGCCCTGGGTATCCGAGGTTTCGGCCCCGGTGCGCAGGTCCTTCACCATCTGGTAGGGCTGCAGGACGTAGGATCGGATCTGGTGGCCCCAGCCGATCGCCGTCTTGGTTTCTTCCGTCGCTCTGGCCGCTTCCTCGCGGATCTGCAGCTCGCGCTCGTAGAGCCGGGCTTTCAGCATGGACATGGCCTGCGAGCGGTTCTTGTGCTGCGAGCGGTCCGCCTGACAGGCGACGACGATGCCGGTCGGGACGTGGGTGATGCGGATCGCCGAGTCCGTCTTGTTGACGTGCTGGCCGCCCGCGCCCGAGGCGCGATAGGTATCGACCCGCAGATCCTTGTCGAGGATCTCGATCTCGATCGTGTCGTCGACCACCGGATAGACCCAGACCGAGGCGAAGCTGGTCTGCCGCCGGGCATTGGAATCGAAGGGCGAAATCCGCACCAGACGATGCACGCCCGATTCCGTCTTCATCCAGCCATAGGCGTTGAGGCCCTTGACCATGATGGTCGCGCTCTTGATTCCGGCCTGTTCGCCGGGGCTGTCTTCGATCAGTTCGACCTTGTAGCCCTTGCGCTCGGCCCAGCGGGTATACATGCGCAGCATCATCTCGGCCCAGTCCTGGGCCTCGGTGCCGCCGGCGCCGGCATTGACTTCGAGATAGCTGTCATTGCCGTCGGCTTCGCCCGACAGGAGGGCCTTCACCTCGGCCTCGCCCGCCTCGTCGCGCACGCGGCGAAGGTTAGCGACGGCATCATCGATCATGCTCTCGTCACCCTCGCCCTCGGCCATTTCGGCGAGTTCGAGCATGTCGCGAAGCTCGGCTTCCAGCCGGCGATAGGCGCCGATCGCATCGTCGAGGCGGGTGCGTTCGCGCATGATCTTCTGCGCTTCCGCGGGATCGTTCCACAGGGACGGGTCTTCGACCCGGGCGTTCAGTTCTTCGAGTCGGACGTTGGCAACGTCCCAGTCAAAGATGCCTCCTCAGCAGTTCGAGCGACTGCTTGATTTCGGCGTTGAGGGATTCGACGTCGGCGCGCATATCTCCGGCCCTTCGTTCAGGAAGGGGCACGGTATAGCGGGGATTGGCCCCGCCGACAACCGCAAGGCCCGCGAGCGATGATCAGTAAAGGCCGCCGGTCGCGGAATCCCCGGCCGCGGGCGGTGCCACGGGTGCCCCTGGGGCGGCTGGAGGCGCGGCACCGATGGCGCCGAGGAAGTCGGGATCACTGCCGAAGCTGCCGTCGCCGCCGGTGAAGGCCGCGTCGCTGGAGCCGTCGAGCACGGGGCGCTGACCGAAAGGCTCGGTCCCCGGCTTGAAGGCCTCGAAGATCGCCCGCTCGCCCGGGGCGGCGGGCGCGCCGGTCGCGGGGTTGACGCGGACAAGACGAAGACCCGGCGGAATACGGAACGGGATGCCCGGCTTGTCCCGGAGGGCCGCGGCCATGAAATCGCGGAACACCGGCGACGCGACCGAGCCGCCGGTTTCCTTGCCGCCGAGGGTGCGCGGCTGGTCGAAGCCGAAGAAGACCCCGGCGACGAGATCGGGCGAGAAGCCGATGAACCAGACATCCTTCGAATCGTTGGACGTGCCGGTCTTGCCGGCCAGCGGCTTGCCGACGGCGCGAACCTTGCCGCCCGTGCCGCGCTCGACGACGCCCTGCAGCAGGGACACCATCTGGTAGGCGGTGCCCGCGTCGATCACTTCGGGGCGATTGTCGGGCACGGCCGGCGGCGGCTGGCCATTGTAGCTGGTCGGACCGCAGCCCTCGCAGGTTCGCATGTCGTGCTTGAACACGGTGCGGCCGCGCCGGTCCTGAATCCGGTCGATCAGGCTGGGCGTGATCTTCTTGCCGCCGTTGACGAACTGGCCATAGGCAGCGGTCATGCGCATCAGCGTGGTCTCGCCCGCGCCGAGCGACATGGCGAGATAGGGCGGCAGATCGGTGACGACGCCGAAGCGCTCGGCCAGGGCCTTCACCTTGTCCATGCCGATGTAATAGGCGAGACGGGCGGTGACGAGGTTGCGCGATTTCTCGAGCGCGACCCGAAGCGTGATCGGCCCCAGATAGTCGTGGCCATAGTTCGCCGGCCGCCAGGGCGGCAGGCCCGGCCCCTGATCGGCGGTGAAGGGGCCATCCTCGACCAGGGTCGAGGGCGTGAGGCCGGATTCGAGCGCCGTCGCATAGACGAAGGGCTTGAAGGTCGAGCCGGGCTGGCGCAGGGCCTGGGTCGCCCGGTTGAACTGGCTCTCGCCATAGGACCAGCCGCCGACCATGGCCAGCACGCGGCCGGTATGGGGATCGAGCGCGACGAGGGCCGCGCCGACATTGGGGATCTGGCGAAGACCGAAGGCGCCCTGTGTCCCGAGCGCCTCGACCGCGAGGACATCGCCGACCGCGAGGACATCCGAAGGGCCACGCGGCGCGGCGCCCGCGCCCTGCCCGGCCGTGGTCGGCCGCGCCCAGGTCAGCTCGCTCATCGCGATGGTGCCCCGGCTGCCGTCCACGAGGCCGATCTCGGCCGCCTTGGCGCCGACCGCGGTCACCACCGCGAGCCGCCAGCCCTCGATGCCGGGCACGACAAGGCCGGGGGGAACCGGGGTGGCGCGCAGGGCTTCCAGCCAGCCACCGGCGATACTGACCCGGGTGATCGGCCCGCGCCAGCCATGACGCCGGTCGTAATCGATCATGCCCCGGCGCAGCACCTTGTCGGCGATCGCCTGCATGGCGGGATCGACCGAGGTGCGAACGCTGAGCCCGCCTTCATAGAGCGACTGCTCGCCGTAAAGGGAGGCGATCTCGCGCCGGACTTCCTCGGCGAAATAATCGGCGGATGTGGTCGTCGACTGGCTGGGATCGCGCACCGTCAGCGGGCTGGCCTTCGCCTCCTCCCACTGTTCGCGGGTGATGCGGCCGTCTTCATACATGCGGTCCAGCACCCAGTTGCGGCGCTTGATCGCCGCATCGTGCTGGCGGACCGGATGATAGTTGGACGGCGCCTTGGGCAGCGCGGCGAGATAGGCCATCTCGGCGATGTTCAGCTGATCCAGCGGCTTGTCGAAATAGTTCAAGGCGGCGGCGGCGACGCCGTAGGAGCCCATGCCGAGATAGATCTCGTTCAGGTAAAGCTCGAGGATGCGGTCCTTGGAGAAGGTCCGCTCGATCCTGAAGGTCAGAATCGCCTCGCGCACCTTGCGGCCATAGGAGACTTCGTTGCCGAGCAGGAAGTTCTTCGCCACCTGCTGCGTGATGGTCGATGCGCCGACCGGCCGGCGGTCGCTGCCGAGATGGCGCAGGTTGGTGAAGACGGCGCGCATCACGCCCGAGAAGTCGATGCCGCCATGTTCGTAGAAATTCTTGTCCTCGGCCGACAGGAACGCCCCGATCACCCGCGGCGGGATCTGCGCGATGGGCACGAACAGCCGGCGTTCCCGCGCGTATTCGGCCAGGAGCGAGCCGTCGCCGGCATGAAGCCGCGTCGTCACCGGCGGCTCATAGACCGCCAGCTGCCGGTAGTCCGGCAGGTCCTGCGAATAATGGTGCACGACCCAGAGACCGGCCAGGAGACCGACCACCGCAAGGATCGCGAAGGCACCGAAGATGAAACCGAGGAAGCGCATGTACCGCCGTTGCATGGGTCCGCCAGCGCCGTCCTTATATCCGATCGAGGGCCGACGGGGACCTTGTTCCGTGAATATGGCACGGCTGTGGCATCACTGCATCACCCCCGGAACATGAACCAGACGGCGCCGACAAGGCAGCAGAAGGCCCCGAGGTGATTCCAGCGCAGCGCCTCGCCGAGATAAAGCACCGAGAAGGCGGCGAAGACGAGCAGGGTCACCACCTCCTGGATGGTCTTCAGCTGGCCGGCGCTGAACTGGCCGAAGCCCATGCGGTTGGCCGGCACCATCAGGCAATATTCGAAGAAGGCGATGCCCCAGCTGACGAGCACCACTTTCCAAAGGGGTTGGCTCGTGAACTTCAGGTGGCCATACCAGGCGAAGGTCATGAAGACATTGGAAGCGATCAGCAGCGCGACGGTCGGCACGGTTATCCCCGATTGACGAAAGACCTGCCCCAGAGTGCCATTTTTTGCAGCAGATAGGCATTGCCGCGCCCGCCGGGGGGTCATATGTTAGTCATGCGAAAAAAGGTGCCGGTCCAGCGCCACCTTTCGATCCGGATCGCCCCGTCCCCTGGGACGGCGACCTCGATCGGTGTGTGAGTTCGGGCCAGTTGCTCTCCGACCTGTCGAGTCGGCCGTGAGGCTCAACAGCCGACGGACGGACATGCGACGTCAGCAACGCGGGGCCTTTACGGCAATGCTCATTCAAACCCGATCATTCACCCTGCACAGAGACAGTTCCGCCCGTGTCGTCAGAGCGCAAGTTGGCCCCCTCCGAAGCAATCTGCCCCGGCAATTTCGCCGGCCGGCATGATGCCGGCGGCCTGTGCGCTCGGCGCATCGCGCATGGTCATGTCCGGTTTTCCGGCGATGACCGTCTCCTGCGCCCAAGGCTCGACCCTGCGCCCCGCGGCCAGCGGTCGGGGGCCAATCCGGGCGCCTTGATCTGTGCCAACCAATCGATCCCCAGGCTGTCGGAGGCCCGCGTAAGGCCCCTCGCCCGGGATCGAGGAGATTCACCTGATGGCAACCCGTATGCTCATCGACGCCACGCACCCGGAGGAAACCCGGGTCGTCGTGGTGCGCGGCAATCGTCTTGAAGAATTCGACTTCGAGTCGGCAAACAAGAAGCAGCTCAAGGGCAATATCTATCTCGCCAAGGTCACCCGCGTGGAGCCGTCGCTGCAGGCGGCCTTCGTCGAATATGGCGGCAACCGTCACGGTTTCCTGGCGTTCAGCGAAATCCACCCCGATTACTATCAGATCCCCGTCGCCGATCGTCAGGCCCTGCTCGACGAGGAGGCCGCGGCTCATGCGGATGATGACGACGATGACGACATCGCCGATGTCGATGACGCGGGCGATGATTCGGCCGGCGACATCGACGATGACAGCGGCCTGATCGAGGTCGTCGAAGTCGATACCGCGACGGAAGTCGTCGGTGCCGGCAGCGGCGACGATGAGGATGGCGACGGCTCGCGCCTCGGCGCCGACAATGAATTCGAGGACCCGGTGCTCGAGGGCGACCCCGAGACCCTGAAGGCCATCGACGCCGAAACGTCCGAGGGTGGTCCGGCCCCGCTCGAGATCCCGGCCCCGGTCGAGGCGCCCGCCCCGGCCGAGGAACCGATCCCGGCCGTGGCCGAAGCCGCGCCCGCCGAGATCGAGCAGCCCGTGGAAAGCGCGCCGGCCGAAGCCGAAGCCGTTGTCGAGACCGCGCCGGCTGTCGAGCCGACCCCGGAAGCGGAAGCGCCCGAGGCCGCCGTCGAGGTCACGGGCATTCCGGTCGATGCCGTCGCCGAGGTTCAGCCTGTTCTGGAGCCGACGCCGGTTCCGGCCGTGGCTGAAATCGCCTCGCCCGCGATGCCGGCGGCCGAGACCGAGACCGAATACCAGCCGCGCCCGCGTTTCCGCCCGCGCCGTTCCTACAAGATCCAGGAAGTGATCAAGCGCCGGCAGATCATGCTGGTTCAGGTCGTCAAGGAAGAGCGCGGCAACAAGGGCGCCGCCCTCACCACCTATCTGTCGCTCGCCGGCCGCTATTGCGTGCTGATGCCCAATTCCCCTCGGGGCGGCGGCATTTCCCGCAAGATCCAGAACCCGGCGGACCGCAAGCGCCTGAAGTCGATCACCTCCGAATTGGAGCTGCCCAAGGGCATGAGCGTGATCGTGCGCACGGCCGGCCTCAACCGGACGAAGCCCGAGATCAAGCGCGATTACGAATATCTGGTGCGCATGTGGGATTCCGTGCGGGAACTGACCCTGCAGTCCGCGGCTCCCGCCCTCGTCTATGAAGAGGGCAATCTGATCAAGCGGGCGATCCGCGATCTCTATTCCAAGGACATCGAGGAAATCCAGGTCGACGGCGAGGAAGGTTATCGCCAGGCCAAGGACTTCATGCGGATGCTGATTCCCAGCCACGCGAAGAATGTCCAGCTCTACCGCGACCGGGTGCCGCTGTTCCACCGTGCCCAGATCGAGAACCAGCTCGACCAGATGTTCAACCCGACGGTTCATCTGCGCTCGGGCGGCTATATCGTCATCAACCCGACGGAAGCCCTGGTCTCGATCGACGTGAACTCCGGCCGCGCCACGCGCGAGCACAATATCGAGGAAACGGCGACCAAGACCAATCTCGAGGCCGCCGAGGAAATCGCCCGCCAGCTGCGCCTGCGCGATCTGGCCGGTCTCGTCGTCATCGACTTCATCGACATGGAAGACCAGCGCAATGCCCGCGCGGTCGAGCGCAAGATGAAGGATTGCCTGAAGACGGACCGCGCCCGCATCCAGATCGGCCGGATCTCGCCCTTCGGCCTCCTCGAGATGTCGCGTCAGCGGCTGCGCCCCAGCCTGCTCGAAGCCTCGACCGTCACCTGCCCGCATTGCCGCGGCGTCGGCCTGATGCGTTCCACCGAATCGACCGCGCTGCATGTCCTGCGCGGCATCGAGGACGAGGGAATGCGCGAGCGGGCCTCGAAGATCGCGGTGAAGATCCCGGAGCCGATCGCGCTCTATATCTTCAATCACAAGCGGGATGCCCTGCGCTCGCTCGAAGAGCGTTACGACTTCAAGATCTATGTCGAGATCGATCCCGAACTGATCGCCCCCGATTACCGGATCGAGCGCCTGGCCAATCGCAGCACGCCGGTTCCCGAAGCGGTGCTGGCGATCCGCTCCGGCACCTTCCCGATGCCGGACCTCGAGGAAGAGGATCCGGTCGAGGCCGAGATCGAGCCCGAAGTCGAGGCCGAGGCTGAAGTGGTCGTGGCCGTGGCGCCGGCCGTCGCCGCCGAGACCGCCGAAGGCGATGGCAAGAAGCCGCGCCGCCGCCGTCGTCGCCGTCGTGGCAAGGACCGTGAGGCGGGCGAGGGCCCCCGCGAGGGCGAGACCGAGGACGGCGATGAGTCCGCCGAAGACGGCGAAGCCCCCGCCGGCACCGACACTGAAGGCGAAAACGAGGGCGATGCCGCGCCGTCCGCCGAACCGACCGAAGCCGAGGGCGACAGCGAAGACGGCGCCGAAGGCACCGAAGGCGAGAGCGAGGGCGATGCCGAAGGTGACGGCCGTCGTCGTCGTCGTCGGGGCCGCCGTGGTGGTCGCCGTCGGCGTGGCGATGGGCCCGAAGGCGAGAATGCCGAAGGCGAAGGCGCCGAAGCCACCGGGGTGGAGAATGCCGCCGGAGACGAGGCTGCCGCCCCGGTCGCCGACAGCGATGCCGAACCCGCCCGCGTGACGACGATCGAGATCGAGGTCGCGGCCGCCCCGGAATCGCCGGTCGCCGATGTCGAGATCGCGGCCGAGCCGGTCCCGGAGATCCCCGAAGTCTTCCCCGCGGCCCACAGCCCCGACGCTGAAGGCACCGATATCGATATCTCGCCCGAGGCCCAGGTCGTCGGAAGCGAGGCCGTGGCCCCGGTCAACAAGCCGGTGGAAACCATCGTTTCCGGCGACCGGCCGGAATCGTCCGAACCCCCGCAGCCGCCCCGTCGCGGCTGGTGGCAGCGCCGCTTCAACAACTGAACCAAGGCGCCGGGCGCCTGACGGACAGGAGGGCGGCAGACCGAACCAGGCCTGCCGCCCTCTTTTCATTTGTGCTAGGGTTCTGCCCGGGCTTGGGGGCATGAACGGAGAATCTGACTTGCTGTCGTCGCCTGCCCGCCTTCGGCGCAATCCGGTCCCTGCCCCACTCAGGCGGCGTCTCGGCACTTTGGCCACGGTCTTCCTGTTCGGTTTTGCCTCGCTCGCGCCTTCGCTCGCTTCGGCGCAGCAGGCCCAGCGCTCGCTGAACCTGATCCGCGATGCCGAGATCGAACAGGACATCAGGGCGATGGCGGTGCCGATCTTCCGCGCCGCCGGGCTCGACGACGCGGCTGTCCGCGTCATCCTGATCCAGGATCCGGCGCTGAATGCCTTCGTCGCCGGTGGACAGAATCTGTTCCTGAACACGGGCACGCTGATCGCCGTCACGACGCCGGAGCAACTGATGGGCGTCATCGCCCATGAAACCGGCCACATGGCGGGCGGCCATCTGGTGCGCAGCACCGAAGCCCTGCGCAATGCCTCGATCCAGCAGATCATCGCGACCGTGCTGGGCGCCATCGCCATCATCGGCGGCGGTGGCCAGGCCGGCGCGGCGGTGATGATGGGCGGTAGCCAGATCGCCACGCGCAGCTTCCTGCAATATTCGCGCACCCAGGAATCCGCCGCCGACCAGGCCGCCATCACCTATCTCGACAAGCTGCACATCACCTCGCGCGGTCTTGGCGAATTCCTGCACATCATCGACCGCGACCAGCTGCGCATCCGGTCCGACCAGAACCCTTACGTCTATACCCACCCGCTGACGCCCGAGCGCATGGCGGCGCTGGAGACGCGGGTCAGTCAGTCGCCCTATGTCGATGCGGCGGCCGCGCCCCGCTATGTCGAGATGCTGGCGCGGATGCAGGGCAAGCTGCGCGGCTTCATCGACAATCCCGAAAGCACGATCCGGCGCGTTCCGGCCTCGGCGACCGGCATCGCCGACCGCTATGCCCGGGTGGTCGCGCTCTATCGCAAGCCCGACATGCCGACCTTCCTGACCGAGGTCGACGCCCTGCTGCGCGCCTATCCCAATGATCCCTATATTCTCGAACTGAAGGGCCAGGCGCTGCTGGAAAACGGGCAGATCCAGGCCTCGATCGAGCCCTATCAGCTCGCGGTGAAATACGCCCCGGACGAGCCGCTGCTCCGCGTCGGCCTCGCCAGCGCCATGATCGCGACGGAGGATCCGAAGCAGACGGCGGATGCCGTGCGCGACCTCGAAATCGCGACACGGGCCGACCCGGACAATTCGATGGCCTGGTATCAGCTCGCCATCGCCTATGGCCGGCAGAACAAGATCGGTCTGGCGGCCCTCGCCTCCGCCGAACGCTTTCTGCTCACCGGCAAGCTGGAGGACGCCTATCAGCAGGCCCAGCGCGCCGAAATCGAATTGCCGGCGGGATCGCCGGGCGCCCTGCGCGCCGCCGATATCCGCGACCTTTCCCTGCGCCTCTGGCGCGATCGCCGTTGACCCGGAGTAACTGTCCCATGCGCCGCCTTCTCGCCTCCAGCCTGGCCGCCCTGATGCTGGCGAGTGCCGCCCTGCCCGCCACCGCCGGCCAGTTCGACGATGCCAGCAAGGAGGAAATCCGCCAGATCGTGAAGGATTACCTGATGCAGCACCCCGAGGTGATCCTCGAGTCGGTGCAGGCCCTGCAGGAACGCCAGGACGCCGCCCGCGCCGACGAGGCCCGGGGCCAGATCGCCGGCCTGCGCGAGAAGCTGCTGCGCGATTCGCGCGATCAGGTGCTGGGCAATCCGAATGGCGATGTCACGCTGGTCGAATTCTTCGATTACCGCTGCGGCTACTGCAAGCAGGCCCAGCCCATCCTCGACGAGTTGATCAAGTCGGACCCGAAGCTGCGTGTCGTCCTCAAGGAACTCCCGATCCTCGGCCCCGACTCCCTGGTCGCCAGCCGCGCCGCCCTCGCCTCCGTCGGCCAGGGCAAATACCGGGAATTCCACGCCGCCCTGATCGCCACCAAGGGCGCCCTGAGCGACGACAAGATCATGGATGTCGCGCGCGGCGTCGGGATCGATACCGACAAGCTGAAGAAGGCGATGAGCGATCAGGCGATCGCCGGCCACATCACGGACAATCACGCGCTGGCGGAAAAGCTGGCGATCAACGGCACGCCCAGCTTCATCATCGGCGACCAGCTGGTGCCCGGCGCGGTCGATCTCGCCGCACTGAAGAAACTGGTCGATACCGCCCGCGGCAGCTGCGCCGGCAGTTGCTGACCTTCGGCTTCAGGCCGGCGGCGGCACCCTGACGCTGCCCGCCGGCTGCTCGTTGAACACGGGCTCCGCCCCCCCGCCGAAACTGCCGATGCCGGGAATGGTCAGGGTGGGGCCACTGCTGCGGCCACCGCCGAGGGGTGACGCGATGGTGCCCCGCCGCTCGGCGATGACCTTGCCGTCGTAGAGAACGGTCAGGCGATAGGACGCCGTGGGCGGGCGCGGGCGCTGCGGATCGGGATAGATCCGCACCTTCATCTGAAAATCGCCCAGCGGCGGATTGCCGGAAAAAGTGATGTGCTCCACGGGATCGGGCACCAGCACCAGGCCCCCCGCATTGGCATAGCCATTGGCATCGATATCGAGCCGGCCCGAACCGCATCCGCTGGGCTGGCGCGACCAGATCATCTGACCATTGGGGCAGATGACATGCAGGTCGAGATCGGCGGCATTGTCCCAGGCCAGAATGAATTCCAGCCGCCCCTTGGCCCCGCCCCGCTCCTCGACCCGGCGGCGGTCCTCGGCGACCTGACGGTCCTGCGGGGCCTCGCTGCGTTGGGCGGGCGGCGTGGGGGGCGTCGGCGCGGGTGTCGGGGTCGGCGGTTGCGCCGGGGGCTGAGGCGCCGGGGTCGGTGCGGGCGGTATCGGTACAGGCGGCGTTGGCGCGGGCGTTTCGGGTTCCGATCGCGGGGCGGCCTGCGGCGGGATCGCGGGCCGGCAGGCCGCCGCCTTCTCCGCCAGCCGGCGCTGGAGGTCCGACAGGTCGCCCCGCAGGTCCTGATCCCGCGATTTCAGGCCTTCGAGTTCCGTGGCAAGGCCGATTTCCGCTTCCGGCACCTCGCAGACCAGCGCCGGCTTGTCGAGGAAGGACGACAGCCAGCCCCTTTGCCAGGCGAATAGCCCGACGACGGCAAGCGCCAGCGCGAACAGAAGGAGAAGCGTCGCCAGCACGGGCCAGGTCCAGCGCGACGGCGCGGCCGGGACCACGGGCGCGGCCGTGGCGGCGAGCCCGGCGGCGGGGGCCATCGGGGCCGCCGACGCGCCAGCGGGCATCGCCGACTGGACCACGGGGCCGAAGCCGAACAGCACACCGCGTGGCGATGGAATGCCCCGCCCCGTGGGATCGAGGGCGATGCTGCCCCAATCGGTCAGTACCGGCTGGTCGCCGACGACATAGACCCGGTCGAGGCCGGGGATTTCCAGCGCGGCGGCGATCAGCGTGCCGAGGCTTCGCTCGTCCTCGTCGGTCGAGGCGCCGAGTCGCGCGGCCTCGCCCCGGATCTCGCCCACCAGCCGGCCGAGACGGGATTGGACCTCGGCGCGTTCGTCCGCCGGAAGGTCGATGAAGCGGCGCATGGCGCCATCCATCGCCGCGTGCCATTCGATGAAGGCGCCAGCCTCGCGCGGGCGGGCGAAAAGCGCGGCGTGGCCGGGCCCGAGACGCGCCGACAGATGACCGGCGAGCCTGTCGCGGGCGAGGAGCGGCGAAAGGCCGTCGACCTTCAGGGTCTCGACCCGGTCCATCCTGGTGGTAGCGACAAGCGTCATGTTCGCCCGCTGAAGATTACACGGATAGCAACGGCCGCCGGTCCCGCCGGTTCCGGCCGGGCGGCGCAGTGTAGTCCATCGCTGGCGGGTCGGACAGATGCGCCGCGCCCCCTGCTCTCGGCGATTGACGACCGCGCCGCGCGGGGGTCCACTGCGGCGGCAAAGGAGACCCGCCATGGCCTATCCCCGAGACGATGCCGCCCTGCGCCGCCTGCTGAGCGAAACCAGGGTGATCGCCCTCGTCGGCGCCAGCGCCAAGCCCGCCCGCGCCTCCCACGAGGTCATGGACTATCTGCTGCATCGGGGCTACCGGGTGATTCCGGTCAATCCCGGCCTCGCTGGCGGCGTGATTCTCGGCCAGACCGTGGTCGGGCATCTCGCCGATATCACCGAGGCCGTCGATCTTGTCGATATCTTCCGCGAGGAAAGCGCGCTGGGCGGTGTCGTCGACGAAGCGATCGCGATCAAGGCCAAGGCCGTGTGGATGCAGCTGGGCCTTGCCGATGACGCGGCCCGCGACCGGGCCGAGGCCGCGGGCCTCATCGTCGTCATGGACCGCTGCCCCAAGATCGAAATCCCTCGCCTGATTTTATAAACAAGAATTCGCTGTTGTTCATTTCAAATTAACAACAGCGAAAAGGAATTAACTGGACAACACAACAAGCCGTTGCCTAAATAACGGCAGCCTCAATGGAGACCAGGAATGAGCGAGTACAAGCCTGCCTTTGAAACCCGGACCATCCATGCCGGCGCGGCGCCGGATCCGGCGACCAAGGCCCGGGTGACCCCGATCTACCAGACCTCGTCCTATGTGTTCGACGACGTCGATCACGCCGCGTCGCTGTTCGGCCTGCAGGCCTTCGGCAATATCTACACCCGCATCATGAACCCGACGAATGCGGTGCTTGAAGCCCGCATCGCCGACCTCGAAGGCGGCACCGCCGCCCTCGCCGTCGCCTCGGGCCATGCGGCGCAGTTCCTGGTGTTCCACACCCTGCTCTCGCCCGGCGACAAGTTCCTCGCCTCCCGCAAGCTCTATGGCGGCTCGATCAACCAGTTCGGCGAGAGCTTCAAGCAGTTCGGCTGGCAGGTGATCTGGGTCGATTCCGATGACCCGGAGAATTTCGAGCGCGCCTTCGTGCCGGGCGTTAAGGCGATCTTCGTCGAATCGATCGCCAACCCGGGCGGCGTCGTCACCGACCTGGCCCCGATCGGCGCCATCGCCAGGAAGCATCACATACCGCTCATCGTCGACAACACGCTGGCGACGCCCTATCTGGTGCGGCCGTTCGAGCATGGCGCCAACATCATCGTCCATTCGGCGACCAAGTTCCTGGGCGGCCACGGCAATTCGATCGGCGGCCTGATCGTCGACGGCGGCAATTTCGACTGGCTGGCGGACGACAAATATCCGCTGCTGTCCAAGCCCAATCCGTCCTATGCCGGGCTCGAACTGGGCAAGACCTTCGGCAACATCACCTTCGCGATCGCCGCCCGGGTCCTGGGCCTGCGCGATCTCGGGCCGTCGCTGGCGCCGTTCAACGCCTTCCTGATCCTGACCGGGACCGAGACCCTCGCCCTCAGGATGGAGCGGCACAACGCCAATGCAATCGCCGTCGCCCGCCATCTGAAGGCGCACGACAAGGTGGCCTGGGTGTCCTACGCCGGGCTGGAAGACGACAAGTATCATGCGCTTCAGCAGAAATACGCGCCGAAGGGTGCAGGCGCCGTCTTCACCTTCGGCCTGAAGGGTGGCTATGAGGCGGGCGTCAAGCTGGTGCAGGGGGTGAAGCTGTTCTCCCACCTCGCCAATATCGGCGACGTGCGCAGCCTGATCATCCATCCGGCCTCGACCACCCACAAGCAGCTGACCCCGGCCCAGCGCGCCGCCGCCGGCGCGGGCGACGACGTCGTCCGCCTGTCGGTCGGGATCGAGAATGTGGTCGACATCATCGCCGACCTCGACCAGGCCCTGGCCTGAGGATCAAGCCGGGGGCGCCCCGCGCCCCCGGCTCATTCGTCCTCCCCCCGTCATGGATGGACGGCCCCCCGTTGGCAAGAAGCAATTTGGCGGCTTGGCGAATGGTCTGGAGCGGTCATGTGTCCGGCCTGTGAATGCGG
>JAOZVS010000145.1 GCA_025869435.1 Zavarzinia sp. | reverse complement strand
GAAACCGATGATGTCCCGTGCCCTGACCCTCGCCGTGCTGTTCCTCGCGGCGGCCAGCCCTGCCCTTGCCCAGCAGGCCGTGGCCAAGAAACTGCGCGCCACCTGCGCCGCCGACGCCAAGTCCCTGTGCGCCGATGTCGAGCCCGGCGGCGGCCGCATCCTGCAATGCCTGAAGACCAAGCAGGACCAGGTCTCGAAGGATTGCCTCGCCGCGATCGAGGAAGCCCAGGCCGCCCGCGCCGCGGGCCAGGCGCAGTAAGCCCGGCACCGGGAGGGCGAGCGATGGATGTATTGGCCAACGGAATGGTCCCGGGTCAGGACCCGCGCTGGATCGGCCCGCTCCTTCTGCTCGCCCTCGTCGCCGCCGAGGCGGGCCTCGGCGCCCTGCGGGGCCGCCCCGCCTATGACCTCGGCGAGAGCCTGGCGACCGCCGTCATCATGCTGGGCCAGCGCCTGCTGGCGCTCCTGACGGCGCCCCTTGTCCTCGGCCTGTTCTTCCTGGCCGCGCGGGGCCGGCCCCTCGGCACGATCGACATGGGACCGGCCGGCCTGCTCTTCGTCGGGGTCGAATTCTGTTACTACTGGCATCACCGCGCGATGCACCGGTTTCGCCTCCTGTGGGCGACCCATGGGGTGCATCATTCATCGACCCGCCTCAACCTGCTGGCGGCCTTCCGGCTCGGCTGGGGTGGCCAGCTGACCGGCGGCTTCCTGTTCTATCTGCCGCTGGTCCTGATCGGCTTTCCGCCCCTGGCGGTCCTCGCCATGCTGGCGGCCAATCTGTTCTACCAGATCTTCCTGCACATGAGCTGGATGCCCCGTCTCGGTCCGCTGGAAGGGGTGCTGAACACACCCCGGCACCACCATGTCCACCACGCGGCGAACGCGATCTGCCTCGACCGGAATTTCGGCGGCGTCACCATCCTGTTCGACCGGCTGTTCGGCACCTTCCAGGCCGTGCCGGACGAGCCGCTGCGCTATGGCGTGGCAGCCGGCACGCCGACCCGCAACCCCTTCAGGGTCGCGCTCGGCGGCTGGATCGATCTCGGACGCCGGCTGCTGGCGGCGCGCAGTCTGAAAGGCGGCCTCGACGCCCTGTTCGGGCGGCCCTAGGGCCGCCATCCATCCCCCCCCCTGGCGGCCTCCCACCCTGACACGGCCGACGGGGCAACTGTCCGGAACCCTTTCCCCCGGGGGCGCCGGACGGGCGCGGCCTCGGGACCTTCGTGGTCTCAGGCCGCGCCTTTTTCCGTCTTGGCGTAGCCGATGGCGCGCAGCGAATCGGCGATCTCGTCGAGGATGATCGGATCGTCGATCGTCGCCGGCATCGACCATTGCTCGCTGTCGGCGATCTTGCGCATGGTGCCGCGCAGGATCTTGCCCGAACGGGTCTTGGGCAGGCGCTTCACGACCGTCACGGTCTTGAAGGCGGCCACGGGGCCGATCTTGTCGCGCACAAGGCGGACCAGTTCCTTCTCGATCTCCTCGTCCGGGCGAGTCACCCCGGCCTTGAGGACGACGAAGCCGACGGGCACCTGACCCTTCAGCTGGTCGGCGGCGCCGATCACCGCGCATTCGGCGACATCCGGGTGATAGGACAGAACCTCCTCCATGCCGCCGGTGGACAGGCGGTGACCGGCGACATTGATGATGTCGTCGGTCCGGCTCATGACATAGATGTAACCATCTTCGTCGATGTAACCGGCATCGCCCGTCTTGTAGTAGCCCGGGAAATCCTGGAGATAGGAGCGGATGAAGCCGTCGTCGTTCTGCCACAGGGTGGGCAGGGCGCCGGGCGCCAGCGGCAGCCTGACGACGATCGAGCCGATCTCGCCACGCTTCATCTCGTTGTTGTCATTGTCGAGCACGCGGATGTCGTAACCCGGCACGGCGCAGGTGGGCGAGCCGTATTTGACCGGCAGCAATTCGACGCCGACCATGTTGGCGGCCATCGGCCAGCCCGATTCCGTCTGCCACCAGTGATCGATCACCGGCACTTTCACCATGCGCTCGGCCCACTGGATGGTATCCGGGTCGGCCCGCTCGCCGGCGAGGAACAGGGTGCGCAGGCAGGAAATGTCGTAATCCGCCAGCAGCTTGCCGTCCGGGTCTTCCTTCTTGATGGCGCGGAAGGCGGTCGGGGCGCAGAACTGGGTGCGGACGTCGTATTCCTCGATCACCCGCCAGAAGGCGCCGGCATCCGGCGTGCCCACCGGCTTGCCTTCGTAAAGGATGGTGGTCGCGCCGATCAGCAGCGGGCCATAGGTGATGTAGGAATGGCCGACCACCCAGCCCACGTCCGACGCCGCCCAGAACACTTCGCCCGGGGCCGCGCCATAGATGTTCGTCATCGACCAGGCCAGCGCCACCATATGCCCCGCGTTGTCGCGGACGACGCCCTTGGGGATACCCGTGGTGCCCGAGGTGTAGAGGACATAGAGCGGATCGGTCGAGGCGACCGGCACGCAGTCGGCGGGCGCCGTGCCGGGCACGACCTGGCCCCAGTCGAAATCCCGGCCCTCGACCAGCGACGCCGCCAGCATCGGGCGCTGCCAGATCAGGGTGAATTCCGGCTTGAAGCTGGCGAGCTCGATCGCCTCGTCGAGCAGCGGCTTGTAGGCGACGACACGGCCCGGCTCGACGCCGCAGGAGGCGGAAATGATCGCCTTCGGCTTGGCGTCATTGATGCGGGTCGCCAGTTCCTTGGCGGCGAAACCGCCGAAGACCACGGAATGGATGGCGCCGAGGCGGGCGCAGGCCAGCATGGCGAACAGCGCTTCCGGCACCATCGGCATGTAGACGATGACCCGGTCGCCGGCGACGACGCCCCTGTCCCGCAGCCAGCCGGCGAGTTCGGCGACCTTGTCGCGCAACTCGCGGTAGGTGTAGCGGGTCCTGGTATCGGTCACCGGGCTGTCGTAGATCAGCGCGTCCTGATCGGCGCGGCCGCCCTCGACATGGCGGTCGAGGCAGTTCCAGGCGGTATTGACCTTGCCGCCCGGGAACCAGCTGTAGAGCGGCTTCCTCGAATCGTCGAGAATGGCCTTCGGCGGCTCGATCCAGTCGATCGCCTTCGCCGCCTCGGCCCAGAAGCCTTCAGGATCGGCCTGCCAACGTGCGTACATCTCGGAATAGGCGCCCACGGCTTTCCCCCCGTTTTCCGGTCATCGTTCTATTGCGGCGGATTCAGCAAAATGCGGGGCGGGAATGCAACGTCCAATCCGCCGATGCCCCTCGTACTTTGGTCGTGTCCGGCCCCCGCCGGCCCGTCAGGCGGGGCTTTCGCCGAATGTGGCAATTAGCGCGGTGCGAAATTCCGCGACCATGCTATGGTCGCGCACGTTTTCACATTTGCCGATGATCATCGACCTTACCATTCTTGTCCTGCTTGTCCTGCTCAACGCCTTTCTGGTGATGGCGGAAATGGCCATTGTCGCCGCCAAGCGGGCACGGCTGAAGCGGGCCGCGGATGCGGGCAGCGACTCTGCCCGCGTCGCGCTCGAACTCGCGTCCGATCCCGGCCGCTTCCTCTCCACCGTCCAGATCGGCATCACCGCCATCGGCACCCTTTCGGGCGCCTTCGGCGGTCAGGCGCTGGCCGGCCCGCTGAGCGCCATGCTGTCGGGTTTCCCCGCCCTCGCGCCCTATGCCGACACGATCGCGATCGCGATCATCGTCGCGGGGCTCACTTACGTGACCCTGATCCTGGGCGAACTGGTGCCGAAGCGCCTCGCCCTCGCCCGGGCCGACGAGATCGCGACCTTCGTCGCCTGGCCCCTGCGCTGGCTCTCGATCGGCGCGGCGCCCTTCGTCGGCCTGATCACCGGCTCGACCAATCTGGTCCTGAAGCTGCTGCCCAAGGGCTCGAAGGAGCCGGACGTCACCGACGAGGAAATCCGCGTCCTGATGCAGGAAGGCGCCGCCGCCGGCCATTTCCAGGAAGCCGAACGCGCCATCGTCGAAATGACCCTGCGTCTTGGCGATCGCAATGTCGACGCGCTGATGACGCCGCGCACCCAGATCGAATGGCTGGATGTCACCGATCCGCCGAAGCGGACCTGGCAGAAGATCGCCGAAAGCCATTACTCGCGCTTTCCCGTGAAGAAGGGCACCACCAAGACCGTGCTCGGCTTCGTTCAGGTGAAGGATCTCTTCGCCCAGGACCAGCTGCTGGCCGGCAAGCTGCCCGATATCGGCGCCGCCATCCATTCCGCGCTCTATATCCCCGAGACGACACCCGCCCTCAAGGCCCTCGAAGCCTTCAGGGCCAGCGGCAGTCCGATCGCCCTCATCGTCGACGAATATGGCGACATCCAGGGCCTCGTCACCCTGACCGACCTCCTCGAAGCCCTGATCGGCGAACTGGAGGAGGCGGATACGCCGGAGGACGAGCGTTCCGTCGTCCAGCGCGAGGATGGCTCTTTCCTGATCGATGGCGGCTATGCCCTCGACCGCCTGTGGGATCTGCTGGCCATGCCGCATCTTCAGGATGCCGAGGCCGATTTCAACACCCTGGGCGGCTTGTGCATGCATCGCCTGAAGCGCATTCCGTCCGCCGGTGACGTCTTCACCCTGGGGCGCTACCGCTTCGAGGTCGTGGACATGGACGGCCGCCGGGTCGACAAGGTTCTGGTTGGTGAAATCACGCCGGATTCCGGCGAAACCTGAACGCCGCCTTTCCTGTTATCCTGGCGTATCACGGCCCGGCCCGGCGGCGGGCCGGCTTTCATAGGTGTTCCCGTGGACATTAATCTGATCACCGAGCAATTGGTCGCCCTTGGCGGCATCGTCCTCGTCGACCTCGTGATGGCGGGCGACAATGCGATCGTCATCGGCATCGCGGCTTCGTCGGTGCCGGCGCAGATCCGGCGCAAGGTGATCCTGTGGGGCCTGGCCGGCGCCATGATCATGCGCATCGCCTTCGCCGCGGCGACGACCGAGCTGATGGGCCTCATCGGCCTGACCCTGGCCGGCGGGCTGCTGCTGCTCTGGGTGTCGTGGAAGATGTGGCGCGAGATCGAGATGCAGCGCCGCGCGGCGAAATCCGGCCATGACGAGGAGGAGGAATTCGTTCCCGGCTCCAAGGCGCCGACGACCTTTCGAGGCGCCGTCGGCCAGATCATCCTGGCCGATGTCTCGATGTCGCTCGACAATGTCCTCGCGGTCGCCGGCATCGCCCAGCATCACATGTGGGTGCTGGTCGTCGGCCTCGTGCTGTCCATCGCCCTGATGGGCGCCGCGGCCTCGCTGGTCGCCTCGCTGCTCAAGCGCTATCACTGGATCGCCTATGTCGGGCTCGCGATTGTGGCTTATGTCGCAGTGGACATGATCTATCGCGGGACGCTACAGGTCATGGAGGCGACCACCTGAGCACAAGGGCGGCGCCGGCATCATTCGAGAGGGCCAGTCTCGAAACCAACAAGAATTCCTCGGCGGGGGCCGACATGACCAGACAGAACCCTTACGAAACCGATCTCGACAAGAACGCCGCCAATTATGTTCCCCTGAGCCCCATCGGCTTCCTGGAGCGGGCGGCGGCGGTCTATCCGCGGCGCACGGCGATCATTCACGGCGATCTGACGATCTCCTACGCCGAAGCCTATGCCCGCGCCCGGCGTCTCGCCTCGGCGCTGGCGGCGCGGGGGATCGGTCCCGGCGACACGGTCTCGGTCATGGCGCCCAATATTCCGCCGGTGCTCGATGCCCATTTCGGCGTGCCGATGACGGGGGCCGTGCTCAACACGCTGAACATCCGCCTCGACGCCGCCAATATCGCCTTCACCCTCGACCATGCCGAGACCAAGGTGCTGATCACCGACCGGGAGTTCTCCCATGTGATCAGGCAGGCGCTGGCGCTGGCGACGGTGAAGCCGATCATCATCGACATCGACGACCCGCTCTATACCGGCAAGGGCGAGCGCCTGAGCGAGATCGAATACGAGGATTTCATCGCCGGCGGCGACCCTGAATTCGCCTGGGAAGGCCCGGCCGACGAATGGCAGGCGATCAGCCTGAACTACACGTCCGGCACCACCGGCAACCCGAAGGGCGTGGTCTACCACCACCGCGGCGCCTATCTGAACGCGGTCGACAATATCGTCTCGGCGGGCATGACCGGGGCTTCGGTCTATCTCTGGACCCTGCCGATGTTCCACTGCAACGGCTGGTGCTTCACCTGGTCGCTCGCGGTCGTGGGCGGCACCCATGTCTGCCTGCGCCGGGTCGAGGCCGCGGCGATCTTCTCGGCGATCGAGAAATACAAGGTCACCCATCTGTGCGGCGCGCCCATCGTCATGGGGATGCTGATCAACGCCAGCGCCGAAGCGAAGCGCCCGCTGCCCGGCAAGGTGGAGCTGTTCACCGCCGCCGCCCCGCCGCCCGCCGCCGTCATCGAGGCGATGGAAGCCAGCGGCTTCAAGATCACCCATCTCTACGGCCTGACCGAAACCTATGGCCCCTCGACCCTCTGTGCCTGGAACGAGGACTGGGACGCCCTGCCAGCCGACCAGCAGGCGGCGCTGAAGGCCCGCCAGGGCGTGAAATCGCCGCTGCTCGCCGGGCTCGAGGTCATGGACCCGGTGACCATGACCCCGGTGCCGCGCGATGGCCTCTCCATGGGCGAGGTCATGTTCCGCGGCAATCTGGTCATGAAGGGCTACCTGAAGAACAAGGCGGCGTCGGACGAAGCCTTCGCCGGCGGCTGGTTCCATTCGGGCGACCTTGGCGTCATGCATCCCGACGGCTACATCCAGCTGCGCGACCGCTCGAAGGACATCATCATCTCGGGTGGCGAGAATATCTCGACCATCGAGGTCGAGGACGTGCTCTACAAGCATCCCAAGATCCTCGAGGCCGCGGTGGTCGCCCGCCCGGACGAGAAATGGGGCGAAACCCCTTGCGCCTTCATCTGCCTGAAGGCGGGCGAGACCATGACCGAGGAGGAGGTGATCACCTTCTGCAAGGCCAATCTCGCCGGCTACAAGGTGCCCCGCACCATCGTCTTCGAGGACCTGCCCAAGACCTCGACCGGCAAGGTGCAGAAATTCATCCTGCGCGAGCGCGCCAAGGCGCTGTAAGCGGGGCAGTTCCGGCGAGGGCCGGAACCTCGCGACAAAAAGGGCGCCCGTGCCGGATCGAGATCCCGGCCTTCGCCGGGATGACGAAGGCGGGAGAAAGGCGCCCTCCCGCCGCTAGAGCCCGAAGTCGGCGGCGAAGGTGTCGATGCGGCGGGCCAGCTTGATATCGAGTTCGGACAGGCCGCCGACGTCGTGGGTCGACAGCAGGATGTCGACCGTCTTGTAGACGTTGAACCATTCCGGGTGATGATCCATCGCCTCGGCGACCAGGGCGACGCGGGTCATGAAGGCGAAGGCCTGGCCGAAGTCCCGGAACACCAGCCGGCGTTCGATGGCATCGCGATCCTCCGACATGTGCCATTTCGGCAGTTGGGCCAGAGCGGCCGCCCGCGCGGCTTCCGTCAGCTTTTCGGCCATGACCATTCCCTGTTTGGCGTTTTTCGATCCTGATTCAAGTGGTACGAGACTGGACAGCGCGCCACAAGGCGCTAACGTCTCGGCCAATGACGCACGCCAAATTTCTCGACCGGCTCCTGGCCCCCCGCCTCGAAGACATCGAGGCCCTGGCCGCCCAGGCCCTGGCGGACATACCGCCCGCCTTGCGCGACAAGGTTCGCGATGTCGTGATTCGGGTCGAGGAATTCGCCGATGACGGCACGCTGGAGGCCATGGGGATCGACGACCCCTTCACCCTGACCGGGATCTATCGCGGCGTGCCACTGAGGGACAAGTCGTTCAGCGATTCGGGTAGCCTGCCCGACATGATCTTTCTTTATCGCCGTCCCATCCTCGATGAATGGTGCGAAACCGGCTCATCCCTGGGCGATCTGGTGCGCGAGGTGCTGATCCACGAGATCGGCCATCATTTCGGTTTCTCCGACGACGATATGGACGCGCTGGACTAAAGCCGCCGTCGACGTCAGATCTTCCCGATCTTCAGGATCTTTCCGCCAGAACAGGTACGATGGAATGGCGGGATGACAATCCGTCATGTTACGGCGCCTTGGGGCAACACCTTGTTTTTCGATGATTTATTCAGCTCCGCCGGTCGCGGATCGCGACCTGTTGTGCGATGCACCCATTCTGAAACAACCGCCAGAACGTGGGTTAATTTCTCCGGATTGGGGATTGTTGCCATCGGAATTCATCCTTAAAAATTCGTTTACCTGCCCCCACAGGCGATGCGCGCAATCGCGGGATGACCCCGCCCGAATGCGGCCGCGCCCGTCTCGTGCAGAGGGTGGCGAAACGAATCCTGGGGGTTTAGGTGGCTGAAATGTTGAAGATTACCAGGCGTGCCGCTGACCGGCCGACCTTGCTGACGACCGCTGCCCGTTCGGCGCTTCTGGCCTCGGCGCTTGTTGTTCCGGCCGTCTCGGCCCACGCGCAGGATGCCATCCCGGTCTCGCCCTATCAGTTCGGGGCCGACACGCGGGCGGTCGCTGAAACGAACCTGCGCGTCGACATCTTCGGTGGCGGCGACGAGAACGGCGGCCTTTACGGTGGCGCCCCCAGTCTTGCCATTCCGCTCGGCGGCAATGTCGGCCTGCAGATCGACGGCGCCGCCGGCTTCGTCGCCGACGAGGCCGGTTTTGCCGGCGGCGCGGGCCAATTGTTCTACCGCGACCCGCAGACCCTGTCGGTCGGCATCGCCGGTGGCGGCTATTATGTCGATGGCGACAAGCAATATGCCGTCGCCGCGATCGGCGAATATTACCTCTCCAGCGTCACGCTCGAATTGCTCGCCGGCTACCAATGGGGCGACGTGGTCGAGGATAGCTGGTACGGCCGCGCCGGGGCCTCGGTCTATGTCACGCCCAATCTGAAGGTCGGCGCAGGTGTCGGCTATGCCGAGGACACCAATGTCTCGGGTGACCTGCAGGTCGAGGCGCTGCTGAGCGATGTCCCGGGGCTGGCACTCTTCGCCAATGGCACCGTCGATGAGAAAGGCGCCCTCGCCCTCGCCGGCATCCGCATCTATACCGCGGCGGCCGAGCTGAGCCGGACCAAGCAGGCGGGCGAAGTCACCCTGATGGATATCGACCGGCGCTATCAGCGGCGGAATTTCCTGACCGGCTATGGCGGTGGCTTTGGCCTGCGCCAGATCAGCCTGGCCGGGGGCGGGGAACTTCCCGTCACCCCGGGCGGCGGCAACGGCAACGGCGGCAACGGCAACGGTGGCAACGGCAATGGCGGCAACGGCAATGGCAGCCAGACCGGCAATGGCCTGATCTCGCTGGTGCAGAACACGGTCGAGAACCTGCTGGGCAATACCCCGCTGCAGGGGGTGAGCGATCTGGTGAATGCCCTGGTCGATCCGCAGACCGGCGTGCTCAGCCCGCTGACCGGCGCCCTCGAGGCGGTGACCGACACGGCGACCGGCGCCCTCGGCGGCCTGACCAACGTCGTCGACGCGCTGGCCGGCCCGCAGAACGGCGTCCTCGATCCCGTGCTCGACGGGGTGAACGACCTGCTGACGGGCGATACGCGATCGACCACGACGGGCGGTCTGATCGATGTCGTGCAGGGCACGGTCGGCAGCCTGCTCGACGGCACGCCGCTGGCCTTCGTCGGCAATCTGGTCGACACACTGGTCGATCCCCAGACCGGCGCCCTCGCCGCCCTGACCAGCCCGCTGAACGATCTGACCAATATCCAGACCGGCGGCCTCGGCGCGGTGACGGAAGTGGTCGACGCCCTGGTCGGCGACGAGAAGGGTGCCCTCGACCCGACCCTGGACGGCCTGAATCACCTTCTGTCGGGCCAGACCGAATCGTCGAATGCCGGCGGCCTGATCGACACGGTGCAGGGCACGGTGAACAACCTGCTCGGCGGCACCATCCTGTCGCCGGTGGCGGGCCTCGTGAACACGCTGGTCGATCCCCAGACCGGCGCCCTCGCCGCCCTGACCGATCCGCTGAACGACCTGACCAATGTCCAGACCGGCGGCCTCGGCGCGGTGACGGAAGTCGTCGACACGCTGGTCGGCGCCAACACGGGCGCGCTCGACCCGACGCTGGACGGCGTGAATTCGCTGCTCAGCTTCTGAGGATCGCGCGGCGCGTGATCACGCCGCGTTCACCTCGATGGTGACATGGGACAGGCGGGGCAGGCCGGCCAGCCTGTCCCGATAGACCGCCGGGGCCTGGGGCTGGCTTGAGGTCAGGGCGGCGATGACGCCGAAATGTCCTGGTCCCAGGGACCAGACATGGAGATCCGTCACCCGCTCGCCCTCGGCTTGCAGCCGGCGGCGGATCTCGTCCGCCACGGCACCGCCCCCCGGCACGACATCGAGCAGGCTGCCGCCTGCGTCGCGCATCAACCCGATAGACCAGCGCGCGATGACCAGCGCCCCGACGACGCCGATCACCGGATCCAGCCAGGCGAGGCCAAGGGATCGCCCGGCCAGCAACGCGGCAATGGCCAGAACCGACGTCAGCGCGTCGGCCAGGACATGGAGATAGGCCGCCCGCAGATTATTGTCATGGCCGTGGTGGTGATGGTGATCCCCGTGGTCATGGTCATGCTCGTGGTGATCAGCTCCGTGATGCAGCAGCCCGGCCGAGACGAGATTGACGGCAAGGCCGATCGCGGCGACGACGATGGCCTGGCCATAGTCGATGGCGACCGGGTGAACGAGGCGCCACAGGCTCTCGCCCGCGATCAGCAGGGCGACCAGACCAAGCACGATGGCGCTGGCGAAACCGGCCAGGTCGCCGAATTTCCCCGTCCCGAAGGAAAAGCGGTCGTCCCGCGCCAGCCGCCGGGCATAGCGATAGGCCAGGGCGGAAATGACGAGGGCGGCGGCATGGGTCGACATGTGCCAGCCGTCGGCGGTGAGCGCCATCGAGCCATAGATCGTGCCGGCCGCGATCTCCACCCCCATGGTCACCACCGTCAGGGCGATCACCGCCCAGGTCCGGCGCTCGTTCCGGGCGTGGTCCTGGCCGAGGAAAACATGGTCGTGATCAAGGGCGGCGGTCATGGCGTCGGGCTTCCGGGGCGGTGCTGGGGAAGGGCTACGGTTGCGCCCTCCCGCCTGTGGCGTCAATAGCCCCGCGCCCGATCGACGAGGCCAGTCACGGGCCGTCCGGCGCGGAAGGCGCGGATATTCCCGGCCGCGCAATGGGCCGCCGTGCGACTGTCGGTCTCGGCCGCGACATGGGGCGTCACGGTTACCTTCGGGTGGAGCCACAGCGGGCTGTCGGCCGGCAGCGGCTCGGTCTCGAAGACATCGAGCACGGCATGGGACAGGACCCCGGCATCGAGCGCGGCGATGATATCCGCCACCACCTGATGCCCGCCCCGGCCGAAATTGATCAGGCCGGCGCCGGGCCGCATCCGGGCGAAAAGCGGCGCCGCCAGGATATGCCGGGTCTCGGGCGTCAGCGGCAGAAGATTGACGAGGATATGCGCCCTGGCCAGAACCTCGTCCAGCGCCGCCGGGCCGGCGCTTCGGCTCCAGCCCAGCACCGGAAAGCCGAGCGCCCGCAGCATGGCCGCCGACGCCTTGCCCATTTCCCCCATGCCGAGGATGCCGACCGGACATTCCGCGGCCAGCGGCTGGTGATGCGGCTTCCAGACCACATCCGCCTGCTGGGCGCGATAGGCGGGCAATTGCCGGTGCAGGCCGAGGACATGGGCCGCCACCGCCTCGGCCATGGCGGTGGCGAGGTTGGGATCGACCAGACGGGCGAGCGGCAGGTGTTCGGGCACCGAGCCATCGGCCAGCAAGCCGTCGACCCCGGCCCAAAGGCTCTGCACGAAGCGCAGGTTCGGCATCTGCGCCAGCAGCCCCGGCGCCGGATTGGCGACGATGGCGACATCGACCGCCGCCAGATCGTCGGCGCCCAGGTCCCCATGAGGTGGGCCGAGCAACACGGTCTCGCCGAGCGCCGTCTCCAGCAGGTCCTGCCAATGCCGCGCGATCGATGCCGAATAGCGGCAGAAATAGACAAGGCTCAAGAAATTCTCCTCAGGTCGCGAAAAGGCTCTCGTCCGAAGCGAAGCCCTTGAATTCCAGCGCATTGCCCGATGGATCGAGCACGAACATCGTCGCCTGCTCGCCCGGCTGACCGACAAAGCGGACCTTGGGTTTCAGCACCCAGTCGATCCCCTCCGCCGCTTCCAGCCGCTCCCGCAGGGCGTGCCATTGCGGCATGGTCAGGACGACGCCGAAATGGGGAAGGGGCACGGCATCGCCGTCGACGCCGCCGGCGCAGGCCCGCCCGGCCCCCTGCCAGCCCTCGCGCAGATGGGCCGACAACTGATGGCCGAACAGCTCGAAATCGACCCAGGTCGGCGCGCTGCGCCCCGCCGTGCAGCCAAGGGTGCCGAAATAGAAATCCCGCGCGGCGGCAAGATCGTGGACCGGAAAGGCGAGATGGAACGGCCGCATGATCAGATCTCCCCGCGCAATATTTCGTCGACGAATGCGGGCACGATCTCGCTGGCGTTGCCATAGCGGCGCTCGGCGAACAGCGAATGGCCGTCGGACGGATCGAGGTTCAATTCGACCGTCAGCGCCCGCCGGCCGCGCCGGACTTGCGCGACGAAGCCCGCCGCCGGATAGACGGTGCCCGAGGTGCCGATGGACACGAACAGATCACAGGCCTCCAGCGCCTCGTGGATCTCGTCCATCAGCAGGGGCATTTCGCCGAACCAGACGACATGGGGCCGCATCGCCCCCGGGCGGCCGCAAGCCGCGCAGACCGTCGCCAGGTCGATATCGGCCCGATGCTCGGTCACGGTCTCGCAGATCCCGCATCGGATGCGGGCGAGTTCGCCATGCATGTGGATGAGGTTGCGGCTGCCCGCCCGCTCGTGCAGGTCGTCGACATTCTGGGTGACGATCAGCACCTCCCCGGCGTGTTCCGCCTCCAGCCGGGCGAGGGCATGGTGGGCGGCATTGGGCTGCGCGGTCAGCAGGCCGCGGCGGCGGGCATTGTAGAATTCATGGACGAAGGCGGGATCGCGGGCGAAGCCCTCGGGCGTCGCCACGTCCCGCAGATCATATTTCGTCCACAGGCCGTCCTTGTCCCTGAAGGTGCCGAGGCCCGATTCCGCCGAAATGCCGGCGCCGGTCAGGATCACGATGCGCCGATAGGTCTTCACGTCAGTCCCCGTCTTGCTCTTCCAGATCGAACCATTCTTCCGGGGTATAGACCGGGTGCTCTCCCCCGGTCACGCTGGAATAGAGCGCGAAACGCTGGGCCCGCCAGGGCGGCGGCGCCAGTCCGCCATTGCCTTCGACGAAGGCACGCAGCCGGCCGGCATCCGGCGCCTTCAGCCGGGCCAGGGTGACATGGGGCACGAAGCGCCGGTCGTCGACGCCGAGGCCGGGCACGAGGGCCAGCGCCGCCTCCACCCGCTTCTCGAGATCGAGGAGGGCGGGCGAGGGCACGACGGCGGCATAAAGGAGGCGCGGCCCCTTGCCGCTCTCGAACAAGCCGACACCGCGGATCGCGACCTCGAAACCCGGGGCATGGACCCCGTCGAGGGCGGAGACGATGTCGTCCGCCACCCGCTCGTCGACGTCGCCGATGAATTTCAGCGTGATGTGCAGGTTACCGGGCGGGCTCCAGCGCGCGCCCGGAATGCCGCCGCCCGCCAGCGCCAGGGTCTGGCGCAGCAGGGGCGGCAGCGGCAGGGCGACGAAGAGACGAACCATGTCACGCGCCCCGCCGAAAGGTCACGGACAGGGGTTGGGATTGGCGCGGTGGACCGCCTCGATTTCCTTCATCACCTCTTCCGACAATTCGAGCTCGATCGAGCCGATGTCGGCCTTCAGCTGCTCCATCGTGGTCGCGCCGATGATATTGGCGCCGAGGAACGGCCGGTCGTTGACGAAGGACAGCGCCATCTGGGCCGGGTCCAGCCCGTGGCGGCGCGCGATGTCGACATAGGCGTCGGCCGCCGCCTGGGCGCCCGGCGTCGAGTAGCGGACGAAGCGCGAGAACATGGTGAGCCGGGCATTGGCCGGCTTCGCCCCGCCGTAATATTTGCCGGTCAGCAGCCCCATGCCGAGCGGGGAATAGGCCAGCAGATCGACCCCCTCGCGATGGGCGATCTCGGCGAGGCCGATCTCGAACAGGCGGTTGACGAGACTATAGGCGTTCTGGATCGTGACGATATGGGGCAGGCCCAGGCGGTCCGCCGCCTCGAGGTAACGCATCACGCCCCAGGGACTTTCGTTGGAAACCCCGAGGTGGCGCACCTTGCCCGCCTTCACGAAGCCGGCGAGGGCGTCCAGCGTCTCCTCGATCGGGATCAGGTCGTGCTGCTCGAAATGCTTGTAGTCGGCTATACCGAAGGCATTGGTGATGCGCTCCGGCCAATGGACCTGATAGAGGTCGACGTAATCCGTGCCGAGCCGCTTCAGGCTGCCGTCGATCGCCTCGGTGATCTGGGCCTTGTTCAGGCGCGTGGTCGGCTTGCGGATATGGGCGCCGGGGCCGTCGCGGCCGGAAACCTTGGTCGCGATGATGACCTTGTCGCGGTTCTTGCGCGCCTTCAGCCAGCTGCCGATATAGGCCTCGGTCCGCCCTTGCGTCTCGGGTTTGGGCGGCACCGGATACATTTCGGCGGCATCGAGGAAATTCACCCCCTGGTCCAGGGCGTAGTCGAGCTGTTCGTGGGCTTCCGCTTCGGTGTTCTGCTCGCCCCAGGTCATGGTGCCGAGGCAGATGACGCTGACATCGAGATCGGTCCGGCCAAGACGGCGGTACTTCATGCAGGGTTCCTTTGCTCGAGGGCGCGGATCACGAAGGGGGTGATCCGCTCGACGATGATCGCGACACCGGCGGGATTGGGATGCATCCCGTCCGCCTGGTTGAGGGCGGGATCGGCCGCGACGCCGTCGAGGAAGAAGGGATAGAACGCCACCCGGTGCTTTTCCGCAAGCCGGGGAAACATGCCGTCGAAGCGGGTCCCGTATTCGCTGCCGAGATTGGGCGGCGCCCGCATCCCCGCCAGCAGGACCTTCACCCCGCGCGTTCCGAGGCGGGTCAGGATCGCGTCGAGATTGGCCTCGGTCTCGGCCGGGTCGGTGCCGCGCAGGGCGTCATTGGCGCCCAGCTCGATGATGACGAGGTCGGGCAGGCCGGCGGGATCGCCCAGCGCCCAGTCCAGCCGGGCGAGGCCGCCCGCCGTGGTATCGCCCGAGACCCCGGCGTTCTGCACCTCGGCCTCGATGCCGGCGACCGTCAATGCCTTCTGCAACCGCACCGGAAAGACATCCGGCCCGTCGAGGCCATAGCCATGGGTGAGGGAATCGCCGAAGGCGAGGATGCGGGCGGGGGCCGCCGATCCCGCCGCGGGCGAAAAGGCGAGGCCGATCAGCAGGGCGAGGTTGAAAACCAGGACCATCAGTCCATATGACCGAAAGCCCCTTCCTGTTCTTGTGGATGTCATTCCTTGGCTGCTCCCGTGATCGAACTCGCTGCCGTGACCCTCAGCCTCGGCAGTGCCGCCGGCCCGGTCGACATCCTGCGCGGCATCGACCTGTCCGTCGAGGCGGGACAGAGCATCGGGCTGATCGGCCCTTCCGGCTCCGGCAAATCGACCCTGCTCTCGGTCATGGCTGGTTTGGAAAAGCCGACCTCGGGCACGGTCACGGTCGCGGGCCAGCAGCTTCAAAACCTCGATGAAGACCGTCTGGCGCGCTTCCGCCGGGACAATGTGGGGATCGTCTTCCAGTCTTTCCACCTGATCCCGACCATGACCGCGCTGGAAAATGTCGCGATCCCGCTGGAGCTGGCCGGCGACGCGGGCGCGCGGGACAAGGCGGCGGCGGAGCTTGGCCGCGTCGGCCTTGCTCACCGGCTGGATCACTATCCGGCGCAACTCTCGGGCGGGGAGCAGCAGCGCGTCGCCCTCGCCCGCGCCCTGGTCGCGAACCCCCGCATTCTCTTCGCCGACGAGCCGACGGGCAATCTCGACAGCCGCACCGGCGAGACCATCGTCGATCTCCTGTTCGGCCTTGGCCGCGACCGGGGCGCCACCCTCGTTCTCGTCACCCATGATCCCGCGCTGGCGGCGCGCTGCGACCGGCGCCTGCGCCTCGCCGACGGGCGCATCGTCGCCGACGAGCGGATGTGATGAGGGGCGGGACCGCGCTGGCCTTCCGCCTCGCCCGGCGCGAGTTGCGCACCGGGCTGAAGGGTTTCCGCATCTTCCTCGCCTGCCTCGTGCTGGGGGTCGCGGCGATCGCCGGCATCGGCACCCTCTCGGCCGCGATCGAACAGGGCCTGGCCGAGAATGGCCGCGCCCTGCTGGGCGGCGACATGGAACTGCGCCTCGTCCAGCGCGAGGCGGGGCCGGCGGAACGCGCCAGGCTGCAGGGCCTCGGCACGCTTTCGACCGTCCGCCAGATGCGGGCCATGGCCCGGCTGACCGACGGGGCCGAAGGCCGGACCCTGGTCGAACTGAAGGCCGTGGACGGCGCCTATCCGCTGATCGGCGCCCTCGCCCTGCAACCGGCCCAGGGCGCGGTGGACGCCTTCGCCGTCCGCGATGGGCTCCCCGGGGCGGTGGCCGACGACACGCTGCTGACGCGGATCGGGGCCAAGGTCGGTGATGTGATCGCCATCGGCGATGCCCGCTTCATCCTCCGTGCCGTCATCGCCGACGAGCCGGACCGCGCGGCGGAAGCCTTCGCCCTCGGCCCCCGGGTGATGATCGGTCTCGATGCCCTGCCCGCAACCGGCCTTCTGCAACAGGGCAGCCTGGTCAATACCGCCTATCGCCTGAGCCTTCCGCCCGGCACCCCCTTGCACGCGATCGGCAAGGCGCTGGAGGCCGAATTTCCCGATGCCGGCTGGCGCATCCGCTACCGCGACAACGCGACCCCGGGCATTCGCCAGTTCGTCGACCGCATGGGCCAGTTCCTGACCCTGATCGGCCTGACCACGCTGGTGGTCGGCGGCGTCGGCATCGGCAGCGCCGTGCGTGCCCATATGGCGACGCGCACCCGAACCATCGCCATCCTGAAATCGCTGGGCGCGCCCGCGGGGCTCATCTTCCGCATGTTCCTGTTCCAGGTGCTGCTGATCGCCTTGCTCGGCATCGCCATCGGTCTTGGCGTCGGCCTCGGCCTGCCCATTGCCCTGGGCGGCCTGCTGGCGGAGCAATTGCCGGTGCCGGCCAGCCTCGGCTTCTATCCGCTGCCCCTGCTGCGGGCCGCCGGCTTTGGCCTGATCACCGCGACGCTCTTCGCGCTCTGGCCGCTCGCCCGGGCGCGGGAAGTGCCGGCCGCCCATCTGTTCCGCGATCAGGTCGCGCCCGACCGGGTGCGGTTGCGCAAGCGCTATCTGATCGCGACCGCCGTGCTGATCGCCGGCCTCGTCGGTCTCGCGCTGTTCTCCTCGGCCGAGGTCAGTTTCGGCCTGTGGTTCATTCTCGGCACGCTGGTCGTCTTCGGCGTGCTGCGGCTCGCCGGGCGGGGCGTCGCCGCGCTCGCCGCCCGCCTGCCCCGGCCGTCGTCGCCCGGGCTTCGCCTCGCCATCGGCAATCTGCACCGGCCGGGCTCGGCCACCGCCTCCGTCGTCCTCTCGCTCGGCCTTGGCCTGACGCTGCTGGTCGGCGTCGCCCTCGTCCAGCGCAACATGGAGGATCAGGTGGCGCGGCGCCTGCCCACGGCCGCGCCGTCGTTTTTCTTCGTCGACATCCAGAAGGACCAGATCGGCGATTTCACCCGTCTCGTCGAGGCGCAGGCGGGCACCGCCAACCTCCTCGAAGTGCCGTCGATGCGCGGGCGCATCTCGAAGATCAAGGGCGTGCCGGCCGACGATTATCCGGTGAAGCCGGACGGCCGCTGGGCCCTGCGCGGCGACCGGGGCGTGACTTACGCCGCGACCCCGCCCGAGGGCAGCAAGATCGTCGCCGGCGACTGGTGGCCGGCGGATTACCGGGGGCCGCCCCTGCTGTCCTTCGATGCCCGCCTCGCCGAGGCGATGGACCTGAAGGTCGGCGACAGTCTGACCGTCAACCTGCTGGGCCGCGATTTCGAGGCCAGGATCGTCAACCTGCGCGAGATCGATTACACGACCCTCACCATCAATTTCGCCATGGTCTATTCCCCCGGCCTGCTGGAAGCCGCGCCCCACGGCTATCTCGCCACCGTCCGGGCGACGCCGGAGGCGGAACCCCTTGTGTTCCGCGCGGTCACCGACCGTTTCCCCAATATCTCGGTGATCCGGGTGAAGGAAGCGCTGGAGACGGCGGACGGATTGCTGCGCCAGCTTTCCCTTGCCGTCACGGTGACGGCCTCGGTCACGCTGGTCGCCGGCCTTCTCGTCCTCGCCGGGGCCTTGGCCGCCGGGCATCGCCAGCGGCTTTACGATGCCGTCATTCTGAAGACCCTGGGCGCCTCCCGCCGCCAGGTGCTGGGCGCCTTCGCCCTCGAATACGCGATCCTGGGCGGGGCGACGGCCATCGTCGCCCTCGCCGCCGGGACCCTCGCCGCTTACGGCTTCGTCACGGGCATCCTGCAGGCGGATTTCGTCTTCGATGCGCCGGTCGCGCTGGCCGCCGCCGTCGCGGGCGTCGTCCTTTCGGTCCTGCTGGGCCTTGCCGGCACCTGGAGCGCGTTGGCCAGCCGCCCGGCGCCGGTGCTGCGCGACCTCGCGGCGGGGTGACCGCCCCGGTGTTTAGTCCTCCGGCCCGGTCTTCGGCTTCGGCGCGAGCTCGCGGCCACGCGCCTGGGCCTTGCGGCGGTGCAGATTGTCGCGCAGGGCCTTGGCCAGGCGCTCGGCCTTCAGGTCGGCTTCTGTCTTGGGCGGGCTGTTCTTGTCGGTCATGGCTATCGGTCAAACCAAGGTGACGAAGGCGTCAGCTTCGGGTTAGTCTTCTCCCCAGCATAAGAACAAGGGACGAGCCGGGCAAACCGGCCGGACCACAAAAGGGAGAGAAACATGCATCCGGGCATCCACGCCGCCACCACGCCGTCCAAGATCGCCTATCGCATGGCGGGCAGCGGCATCACCGTGACCTATGCCGAACTGGAGGCGCGCGCCAATGCCTGCGCCCATCTGTTCCGCGATCTCGGCCTGAAGCGCGGCGACAGCATCGCCCTCATCATCGAGAATCACCCCCGTTTCTTCGAGATCTGCTGGGCGGCCCTGCGCGCCGGCCTCTATTACACCGCGATCTCGACCCGGCTGACGGCCGGCGAAGCCGCCTATATCGTGACCGACAGCGGCTCCAGGGCGCTGATCAGCACGAAATACATGGCCGATGTCGCGACCAGGGTGGCGGCGCAATGCCCCGGCCTTTCCACCCGCCTGATGCTGGACGGTGAAGTGCCCGGTTTCGAACCTTACGAAGCCGCCGTCGCGTCCCGCTCGCAGACGCCGATCCCCGATCAGGCGGAAGGCGCGGACATGCTCTATTCCTCGGGCACCACGGGCCGGCCCAAGGGCATCCGCGTGCCCCTGCCGGAAGAGCCTTACGGCACGCCCGGCAAGCTGTTCATGCTGAATGCCGCGCTCTATGCCCCCGATGCCGACACGGTCTATCTCTCGCCCGCGCCGCTTTATCACGCGGCACCTTTACGCTTCTCGCTGACCATGATGCGCTTCGGCGCCACCGTGATCGTGATGGAGCATTTCGATCCCGAGGAATACCTGGCGCTGATCGAGAAATATCGCGTGACCCACACCCAGGTGGTGCCGACCATGTTCGTGCGCCTGCTGAAGCTCGATCCGGAAACCCGGGCGAAATACGACGTCTCGTCGCTGAAATGCGCGATCCATGCCGCCGCGCCCTGCCCCATCCCGGTGAAGGAGCAGATGATCGAATGGTGGGGCCCGGTCATCAACGAATATTACGCCGGCACCGAGGGGAACGGTTTCTGCGCCATCACCTCCGCCGAATGGCTGGCGCACAAGGGCTCGGTCGGGCGGGCGATGCTGGGCGTGCCCCATATTCTCGACGACGAGGGTAACGAACTGCCGCCTTACGAGCCGGGCACGATCTATTTCTCGGACGGCACGGTGTTCGAATATCACAACGACCCCGAAAAGACGGCGTCGAGCCGTAACGACAAAGGCTGGTCGACCCTCGGCGACATCGGCTATCTCGACGCGGAAGGTTACCTCTATCTGACCGACCGCAAGGCCAACATGATCATCTCGGGCGGGGTGAACATCTACCCGCAGGAGGCCGAGAACCTGCTGATCACCCATCCCAAGGTCGCCGATGTCGCCGTCTTCGGCGTGCCCGACGCCGATTGGGGCGAAGCCGTGAAGGCGGTCGTGCAGCCCGCCGACATGCGCGACGCCGGCCCCGCGCTGGAAGCCGAACTGATCGCCTTCTGCCGCGCCCATCTCTCGGCCATCAAATGCCCGCGCACGGTCGATTTCGAGGCCGAACTGCCGCGCCACCCGACCGGCAAGCTCTACAAGCGCCTGCTGAAGGACCGCTACTGGCAGGGCGAAAAGCGCCGCATCGCCTGAAACGAAATTGCCGGGCCGGCAGGATTTGCCGGCCCGGTCCGCGCGGGGGCGGCCGCAGCCCGGCGCATTCCGCCCCCTGGAACATGGCGCGTTTCTTGCTATATCTCCTGCCGGGCTTCGTCATGTGACGATGTCCATTCCACCCAGGAGAGAATACATGAGCGCAATCTCATCGGTTTCGGGAGCCCAGGCGACGCAGAGCCTGTTCTCGAAGCTGGACACCAATGGCGACGGCAAGGTGAGCCAGGACGAATTCGTCACCGGCCGGCCACAGGAAACGAGCGAGAGCGACGCCGCCTCGCTCTACGCCAAGATCGACGAGGAGGGCACCGGCGCCCTGTCCGAGGACCAGCTGAAGGCCGGCCTCGACGCCAACCGGCCGCCGCCGCCGGCCTTCACGGGCGGGGCGCCCAGCCTGTCGTCCGATCTGGTCTCGGCCCTGATCGATGTCCTGCAGCAAAGCGGCGAAGAGGAAACGACCACCTCGACGTCGACCACGACCACGGACGATGCCTCGGCGACCGACGCGGCCAAGGCCGATGCCGCCGGCACCACCACCACCCTGTCGGGCGATCTCCTGGCCTCGCTCTACAAGGCGATTCAGGCCTATGCCAGCACCAACAACATCGCGCTCGACAGCACCAGCCCGACCGTGAACAGCCTCGGCTGAGACAAGGCTTGTCGCCGAAGGATACGCAGAAGGCGGATCGTCGGCCCGGGGGGCAAGCCCGTTCAGTCCCGGCGGAACCTGTCCGCCATCTTCTCGTCAAGATAATCGCCAATCCTCGATTCCCTGTGATCCGCGTCACAGGTCCCGCACGTCCCACGCGCCAAGATTGTCGGCACAGAGCCCGGCCTTGGTGTAGGATCGCGCGGTTTTCGAGGGGGGAATCTCGTCATGGGCCGCATCGCTTCGGCGCTTCGCAGTCTGCTCGTCGCCTTTGTCCTGTCCGCCGCCGTGACCGGCGCCGCCGCGGCGGGAGCATTGGACCGGCTTCAGGAGCAGTCGGGCTATTACATCGATTCGATCACCGGCCGCGATGAAGGGCCGAAGGATCTTGCCGAGGCCAAGCGCGCGGTCGATGCCGCCGCGATCCAGGCCAAGCGCGAGCGCTGGTGGCAGGCTTCCGATCTTTACGAACGGGCGATCGCCCTCGGCCTCGACGATGCCGCGACCTGGACCCTGCTGGCGGAAGTCCAGCTGCGCAATTCCAACTACTGGCGCGCCACCCCCGCCGCCTATCGCGCCTACAGCCTCGCCAAGGCGAAGCCCGCCCGGCTGGCCGCCCTCGAAATCCTCGGCACCTCGCTGTCGCGCAACGACAATCCGGAACTGGCCCTCGAGGCCTATCGCGAGGCGGCCAGGGTCGCCGGCACCAATGCCTATGACGAGCAGATCGCCGAGCTGGAGGAAGCGACCCGGTTCCGCGTCACCAACGCCTATGCCAACGAGGATGCGGATGCACCCGCCCTCTGCCTCGATTTCTATGGCGAGCTGAGCCCCTCCGCCCATTACGAGGATTACGTCGAGGTCACGCCGAAATTCGACGGCGCCATCGTCGTCCGCGAGAAGACCCTGTGCATCGAAGGCGCGCGCTTTGGCGAAGCCTATGAAATCGCCGTCGCCAAGGGCCTGCCCGGCACCGAGGGCGTGAAGCTCGACCGCGACGAGCAGGCGGCGATCACCGTCGGCAACCGGCCGGAGAGCCTGGGCTTCACCCAGTCCGCCTATATCCTGCCCAAGGTCGGCGCCACCGGCATTCCGCTGCAGTCGGTCAATACCGACAAGGCCCGCCTCACGCTTTACCGCATCAACGACCGCAACATCCTGCCGACCATCGCCAACGGCAATTTCATGCGCATCCTGTCGACCTATGACGCCGAGGAGATCGCGCAGAATTCCGGCGAGAAGGTCTGGCAGGGCGAGGTCGCGATCGAGAACGAGGCGAACAGGCGCGTCGTCACCGCGATCGATATCGAGGCGATGCGCAAGACCGCCGCCCCCGGCGTCTATGTCCTGACCGCCGCCCCCGCGACCGGCGAGCCCGATTACTGGGACGACCTCGCCACCCAATGGGTGGTGGTGACCGATGTCGGCCTGACCACCTATGCCGCCAACGACGGCTTGACCGTCGTCGCCCGTTCGCTCTCGACCGGCAAGCCCGCCGTTGGGGTCGATATCGGCCTCTATGCCCGCAACAACGACGAGCTGGCCAAGGCCAGGACCGACGACAAGGGCGTCATACGCTTCGATCCCGGCCTGTTGCGGGCCGAGGGTGGCCGTTCGCCGGCCGCGGTCATGGCCTTCGCCGGCGGCGGCGATTTCACCTTCCTGGACCTGACCGGTCCCGCCTTCGACCTGTCGGATCGCGGCGTCTCGGGCCGGCCGCAACCCGGCCCGCTCGACCTCTTCGCCTATGCCGAACGCGGCGTCTATCGCCCGGGCGAGACCGCCCATGTCATGGCCCTGCTGCGCGACGATGCCGGCAATGCCGTCGCCGACCTGCCGCTGACCCTGAAGGTCACCCGCCCGGACGGCGTCGAGATCGAGCGCCGACCGCTGAAACCATCCTCGGCCGGCGCCTATGACGTCACCTGGGCGATCAGCGCCGGGGCCCGCACCGGCAGCTGGACCCTGTCGTGGCACACCGACCCGGACAAGGCCCCGGTGGGCAGCCTGTCCGTCCTGGTCGAGGATATCGTCCCCGCCCGGATCGAGACCAAGGTGAAGGTCGATGCCCCGGCGATCGAGCCGGGCCACCCGGTGCCCCTGTCGATCGAGGCGAAATATCTGTTCGGCACGCCGGCCGCCGACCTGCGCAGCGCGGTCGAAGTGGTGATCGGCGAAGCCGTCGATCCCTTCCCCGAATTCAGGGACTACAGCTTCGGCCTCGTGGACGAGCAGGTGGAGCAGGTCCGCGTCAATCTCGAGGACCAGGTAACCGACGCCAAGGGCAAGGCGACCTTCGAGATCGACCCCGGCCAGCTGCCCGATACCGTGCAGCCCCTGACCGCGATGATCCGCGCCGACGTCTTCGAGACCAGCGGCCGCCCGGTGAGCCAGCGGCTGGAACTGCCGGTGCGCAACCGGCCCCTGTGGCTCGGCGTCAAGGCCGGTTTCGAGAATGCCGAACTGGCCGAGAACGGCACTCCCGGCTTCCAGCTGATCGCCCTCGACCAGACCGGCAAGCCCAGCGATGCCTCGGGCGTGCGCTGGTCGCTGGTGCGCGAGGACTGGAGCTACCAATGGTATTTCCGCAATGGCGCCTGGAACTATGACGTCATCGTGCGCGACAAGCCGCTGGGCACCGGCACCATCGACCTGAAGGCGGCCGGCCCCGTCACCCTGCGGACGGAGCCCGTGCAATACGGCCGCTACCGGATCGAGCTGACCGATGCCGGCACGGGCGCCGCCTCGTCGCTGCGCTTCACCGCGGGCTGGTTCATTCCGCCCTCGATCGGCGAGACCCCGGACAAGATGACGGTGGTCGCCGACAAGCCGCTCTATACCCCGGGCGAGACGGCGAAACTGCATCTCCAGGCGCCCTTCGCCGGCGAGGTCCAGATCATCGTCGCGACCGACAAGGTGCTGGAGACCCGCAGCGTCGCCGTGCCCGCCGCCGGCACCGACATCGAAGTCCCGGTTTCGGAAGCCTGGGGCGCCGGTGCCTATGTCCTCGCCACCGCCTTCCGGCCCGGCGATGCCGACAGCGCGCGCGGCCCGGGCCGGGCCATCGGCCTCGCCTGGCTCGGCGTCGATCCCGCCGCCCGCCAGCTGCGGATCGCGCTGAACGCGCCCGACATGGTGCTGCCACGGCAGAAAGTCACGATCCCGATCGAGGTGAAGGGGATCGCCGGTGGATCGCCCACCTTCGTCACCGTCGCCGCGGTCGATGAAGGCATCCTGCAGCTGACCGACTTCCAGACCCCCGATCCCCTGGCCCAGCTGTTCGGCAAGCGCCGCCTCGGCCTCGACATCCACGATGCCTATGGCCAGCTGCTAAACGCCAAACTGGGCAAGCCGGGCGCGCTTCGCGAAGGCGGCGACGGCGATGCCCTCGGCCGGCGCGGCGCCCCGCCGTCCGATATCAAGCTGGTCTCGCTCTTCACCGGGATCGTGGCGCTCGATGCCGAGGGCAAGGGCACGCTTTCCTTCGATGTGCCCGATTACAACGGCCGCCTGCGCCTGATGGCCGTCGCCTGGAACGCCCGCCAGGTCGGCAGTGGCGACAAGGGTCTGATCGTCCGCGATCCCGTCGTCGTGCTGACCTCGACCGCGCGCTTCCTCGGCGTCGGCGACACCAGCCGGCTGACCGTCACCCTCAGCAACGCCGCCGGTGTCGCCGGCACCTACAAGGTCTCGATCGCCGGGGACGACATCGTCCAGCTGGTGCCCGGCAAGAAGCCCGGCCCGGTCGAGCTGCCGGTCGGCGCGACCAAGACCGTCAACATCCCGATCAAGGCCGTGGCCGCCGGCCTCGCCCGGCTCGACCTGACCATCGAGGGGCCGGAGGGATTCAGCTTCTCGCGCACCGTCAGCGTCGGCACCCGCGCGCCCCAGCTGCCCTCGGTCGATCGGCTGGTGCGCCAGCTGAAACCCCGGGACGGCCTGACCATCGGGCAGAAGGCGCTCGACCCTTATGTCCCCGGCACGCCGGAATTGCTGCTCAGCCTCAGCCCGCGCCCCAATGTCGATGTCGCCGGCCTGCTGCGCGGCCTCGACCGCTACCCTTATGGCTGCCTCGAACAGACCACCAGCCGGGCCATGCCCCTGCTCTACGTCGGCGAAGTCGCGAAACTGTGGGAACAGCCGGACGAGCCGGATCTGACCGCGCGGATCGAGACGGCGATCGGCCATATCCTCGAGATGCAGCGCGGCGACGGCAGCTTCGCCCTGTGGGATTACTACGGCGAAACGCGGCCCTGGCTCACCGCCTATGCCCTCGATTTCCTGACAAGGGCGCGGGCGCAGGACATCGCCGTGCCGGACTTCGCCTATCGCCGCGGCCTCGCCTGGCTGAAGCGCCATGGCGAGAACCGGCGCGACGACGGGCCGGATGCCCTCGCCTCCCGCGCCTATGCGCTCTATGTCCTCGCCGAGGCGGGCGTGGGCGAGATCGGCGCCACCCGCTACATGCATGACGCGGTCGGCCTCGATCTGCCGACGCCGCTGGCCATGGCTCAGGTCGGCGCCGCCCTCGCCCTGCTGGGCGACACCGGCCGCGCCGCCGAAGCCTTCGACCGTGCCCTCGCCGCCCAGGACCGGCGCAACGCGGGCGGTGACTATGGCAGCCCGGTGCGCGACCTCGCCGCCATCGTCGCCCTCGCCGCCGAAACCAGAGTGCCGGGCATCGACCCCGAAGCCCTCGCCGCCAAGGTCGCCGACATGGTCGCCGGCAAGCGCTGGCTGTCGACCCAGGAAAGCGCCTGGCTGCTGATGGCGGCCCGCGCGCTCGCTGATGGCGACAACAAGATGCAGGTCGCGGTCGGCGCGACGTCCGTGCCGCCCCGCAGCACCGCCTATTCGGTGCGGCCTTCGATCGCCGAGGTCGCGGCCGGTCTCCGGCTCGAGAACCAGGGCGAAGGCTCGGTCTGGTACACGGGCACGGTGATCGGTGTCCCCGCCAAGGACCTGCCCGCCAGCAGCGAGGGGATGGAAGTGCAGCGCCGCTTCTTCACCCTCGACGGCAAGGCGATCGACCCGAAGGCCGTCGCGCAAGGCACGATGATGGTCGCGGTCGTCACCGGCCGCACCACATCGGGCATGGGCAATCAGCTGATGGTGATCGACCTCCTGCCCGCCGGTTTCGAGATCGAGAACCCGCGCCTCGTCGGCTCCACGACGGCGAACGAGATCGGCTGGCTGCCGCAGATGACCTTCCCGCAGTATCAGGAAGCGCTCGACGATCGCTATGTCGCCGCCTTCGACACGACCGAAAACAGCAACTTCGCCATCGCCTATGTCGTGCGCGCCGTCACCCCCGGCACCTATCGGGTGCCCGGTGTCGCGGTCGAGGACATGTATCGCCCCGAATACCGCGCCCGCGACGCCATGGGCACGGTGACCGTGGTCCCGGTGGAGTAACACGCGAGGCGCCCACCTCCCCCCCCTCTCCGCCCTTCAGGGGGGAGAGGGGGGGGAGGTGGGTCTGCCGGTTACTTCATTTCGATGAAGGGCAGGGCGCCGCCGGGGACCATGGTCTGCGGCAGGCGGCCATCCCAGCGTTCGGCCCGCATCAGTTCGATCAGCGCCGGATTTTCCTTCATGGCGAGGCCCTTGGCCCGGATCGAGTCGGCTTCCGCCTCGCCGCGCAGGCGCAGGGCATCCGCCTCCGCCTTGGCCTGAAGGGCGCGGGAATCCGCTTCGGCCCTGGCCTGCACCACGGTCGAATCGGCCTGGCCCTGCGCGGCGGTCCGGCGGATTTCCGCCTGGACTTTCTCCCTCTCGAGATTCTGGCGCAGACGTGTCACCTCGACCTCGGCCTGCATCCGCTGTTCGATCGCCTGTTCGAAAGCATCGGAGAAGTCGATGTTCTCGATCTGCACGCTTTCGATGATGATGCCTTCCTCGGTCACGGCATCGCGCAGGGAATCGGTGATGTCGGCGACCAGTTTCGCCCGCTCGCCGACGATGGCCGGCGCGTTGTAGCGGCCGAATACCGCCTTGGTGCGGTCGAGCAGCGCCGGCATCAGGATGCGGTCGGCGAAATTGACCCCGAGCCGCGCGTAGATTTCCGTCGCCCGCCCGGCGTTGACCCGGTAGTTCACCGACATGTTGAGGAAGGCGGCCTGGATATCCTGCGAATAGGCGGCGACATCGGGCAGATTCAGTTTCTCGGTCCGGGTCGACAGGGTGACGACATCGTCGACGATCGGCAGCTTGAAATGCAGCCCCGGCCCGGCGACATCGTGGACGGCGCCATTGCGCAGGACCACGCCGACCTCGCCCTCGTCGATCGTGTACCAACTGGACAGGACGATGATGACGGCGGCGAAAATGGCGGCGCCGATGCCGATCCTGCGCGGGACGGATGACGGCGCGGCGGCGGCGCCCGGTTTCAACATGGACATGGCTTCCCCCCGGAATGCTGTGGCGAAAAGGGCGTGGCGGAGGGACCGGGCTTCTCCCTGCGCAGATCCCCGATGCGCCGCGGGGTCTTCCCGGCCCCCCCGCGATCCTGTCATGGTATGGCCCGGCTCGAAAGCCGTCCGTATCCCCTGGAGTTCCCGATCATGACCACCCGTGTTTTCGACCTCGCCATCGTCGGCGCCGGTATCGTCGGCCTCGCCCATGCGCTGGCGGCAGCCAGGGCCGGGCGGAAGGTGGTGGTGATCGACCGCGATGCCCAGGCCAACAGCGCCTCGATCCGCAATTTCGGCTTCGTCACCGTGACCGGCCAGCAGCAGGGCACGGTCTGGGGCCGGGCCCTGCGCAGCCGCAACATCTGGGCCGAGGTCGCGCCCAAGGCCGGCATCGAGGTCATTCACCGCGGCACCGCCGTGATCGCTCACCGGCCGGAAGCGGCCGCCGTGGTGGAAGCCTTCGTCGCTTCCGACATGGGCGCGGGCTGCGAGATGCTGTCGCCGGCGCAGATGGCCGCCCGCCTGCCCCTGCTGCGCCACGAGGACGCGGCCGCCTGCCTGTGGAGCCCGCACGAGATGCGGGTGGAGCCGCGCCTCGCCGTGCCGAAGCTGGCCGCCTGGCTGGAAGCCGAGCTGGGCGTCACCTTCCTGCGCAACACGCTGGTGAAGGACATCGAGCTGCCGCGAATCAGGACGACCGCGGGCACCATCGAGGCCGGCCAGGCCGTGGTCTGCCCCGGCGGCGATTTCCTCGGTCTCTATCCCGAGATCTGGGCGAAGCGCGACCTCGACCTGTGCAAGCTGCACATGCTGCGCCTCGCGCCGCAGGGGGCGGGCTGGGTCCTGCCCGGCTCGATCATGAACGACATGTCGCTGGGCCGTTATCTCGGCTTCTCGGAACTGCCGGCGGCGGAAGCCCTGAAGGCCGTGCTGGCGCGGGAGGAGGCGCCGAGCCTCGACAACGGCATCCATCTCATCGTCGTGCAGTCGGCGGACGGCTCCCTCGTCGTCGGCGATTCGCATCACTATGCGGCGACGCCCGATCCCTTCGCGCCGGACGAGGTCGATGAATTGATGATCGGCCATGCCCGCCGCGCCCTTCGCCTCGGCAGCGATCGGGTGGTGGAGCGCTGGATCGGCGTCTATCCCCATTCGAAGACCGATGCCGCCCTGATCGAGGACGCGGCGCCGGGTGTCCGGGCCGTCATGGTGACCAGCGGCACCGGCATGTCGACCGCTTTCGCCCTGGCCGAGGACGCCCTGTCGGGCTGGCTCGCCTGATAACAAAAGGCTGGCACCGGCCGGGCCGCGGGTCTATGTGATTAACGGGGATGATCAGACACTTGCGGTCGATGGGCGAAGAATTCTAGAAACGCTCTACGCCCCGCCGTCATCAACTGAGGAATGCGACATGGCCTTCAAGCTTCCCGAACTGAAATTCGATCCGAGCGCGCTCGCCCCCGCCCTGTCGGCCGAGAGCTTCTCCTACCACCATGGCAAGCACCATCAGGCTTACATCACCGTCGCGAACGAGATCGTGGCGGCGACCCCGGCCCTGCAGGGCAAGTCGATCGAAGAGGTGGTGAAGATCGCCGCCGCCGATCCCGCGGGCAAGAAGCTGTTCAACAATGCCGGCCAGCACTACAACCACACGCTCTACTGGCTGTCGCTGTCGACCCCGGGCTCGACCAAGCCGTCGGCCGCTGTTTCGTCCCTGATCGACAAGTCGTTCGGCGATTACGCCGGCTTCAAGACCGCCTTCACCACCGCCGCCCTCGGCCAGTTCGGCTCGGGCTGGGTGTGGCTGCTGAAGGAAGGCGACAAGCTGGCGATCACCACGACCGGCAATGCCGAAACCCCGCTGACCGCCGGCAAGGACGCCCTCGCCGTGATGGACGTGTGGGAACACGCCTATTACATCGACTATCGCAACAACCGTAAGGGCTTCGCCGAAACCTTCGTCGACAGCCTGATCAACTGGTCCTTCGTCGAGAAGCGCATCGAAGAGGTCACCACCCTCGACGCCGGCGTCTGATCGCACCTTCGCGAAAGGCGGCGGCGGG
>JAOZVS010000144.1 GCA_025869435.1 Zavarzinia sp. | reverse complement strand
GAGGGAAGCGCCAACGAAGAGGGCGCCAAGGCCCGCAAGGCGTGACGATCGAATGACCACACTCATCTTCACTGCTCCTTGGACGCGGCTGCAAACTCCGGCCGCGCGCGGAAGGCATCCAGCAACAAGAGACCGACGCCGAAGGTGATACCGGAATCGGCCACGTTGAAAGCCCAGAAATGATAGCCCGAAAGGTGAAAGTCCAGAAAATCGGCAACGGCGCCGAAGACCATGCGGTCATAGGCGTTGCCAAGGGCCCCCGCCGCAACCAGCGCGAGACCGGTCACGGCCAGTTTCGTCGTGGACCGCAGCATCCAGACCACGAGGACCAGCCCCACCACGACGGCGAAGCCGGTCAGCAGATAACGACCGACATCGTCGCCCTGCTGGAACAGGCCGAAACTGACGCCCCGGTTCCAGACCATGACGAGGTTGAAAAAACCGGTGACGACAATCGGGTCCTGACCGTCGAGCAGCGGCACGAGCAGCTCCTTCGACAGCCTGTCGGCGAGAAGCACCGCCGCGAACAGGACAAGTCCGAGAACCCGGAGCCGCCGCCGGTCAGCCATGGGCGACGACCTCGTGGCAGCGGTGGCACAGGCCCGGATGGTCGGCATGGGCGCCGACTTCCGGCAGGACCATCCAGCAACGGGCGCATTTTTCGCCCTCCGCCGGCTTCGGCTCGACCGCGACCCCCGGCACCTCGGTCAGACGGAAGGCCTCCGCGGGACCTTCGCCGGCCAGGAGTTCGATGCCGGACGTGATCGAGAGTTCGGCGAAATCGACGGTGCGGGCCAGGGCCAGCAGGTCTTCGTCGGCGATATGGACGATCGGCTGGGCCTGCAGGCTGGAGCCGATGCGCTTTTCCCGCCGCTCGATTTCGAGGGCGCCGGTGATGACGAGACGCAAGGCCCGCAGCCTTTCCCACTTGGCGGCGAGGGCGGGATCGAGCCATTCGGCCGGCACCGCCGGGAATTCCCGCAGGTGGATGCTCTCGTCGTCGCCCGGGTTCCGGGTCAGCCAGGCTTCCTCCATGGTGAAGCACAGCACCGGCGCGGCCCAGGTCGTCAGGCAGTTGAACAGCACGTCGAGCACGCTGCGCACGGCCCGGCGGCGGATCGACGACGGGGCGTCGCAATAGATCGCATCCTTGCGGACGTCGAAATAGAAGGCCGAAAGGTCGCCGATGCAGAAATCCGTCAACGCCATGAAGGCGCGGTGGAATTCATAGGTCTGGTAACCCTCGCGCATGGCCTTGTCGAGTTCGGCCACCCGGTGCAGCACCCAGCGGTCAAGCTCGGGCATGTCCTTCGGATCCAGCCGCTCGGCCTCGGTGAAGCCATCGAGACTGCCCATGACATAGCGCAGCGTGTTGCGCAGCTTGCGATAGACTTCCGCCTTGGCCTTGAGGATGTCGTTGTCGATCTTCAGATCTTCGGAGAAATCCGAGGTCGCGACCCAGAGGCGCAGGATATCGGCGCCATTCTGGTCGATGACATTCTGCGGCGCGATCGTGTTGCCGAGGGACTTCGACATCTTGCGGCCCTGGCCGTCGACGACGAAGCCATGGGTGACCACGCCTTCATAGGGCGCGCGGCCGCGCGTGCCGCAGGCTTCGAGCAGGGAGGAGTGGAACCAGCCGCGGTGCTGGTCCGAGCCTTCGAGGTAGAGGTCGGCCGGCCACTTCAGCTCTTCCCGCTCCTCGAGGACGAAGGCGTGGGTCGAGCCCGAGTCGAACCAGACGTCGAGGATGTCCATCACCTGCTCGAACTGGTCGGGATCGTAAGCCTCGCCGAGGAAGCGCGCCGGCGCCGAGGTGAACCAGGCATCGGCGCCTTCCGCCGTCACCGCCTCGACGATGCGGGCGTTCACGGCGGGATCGCGCAAAGGCTCGTTGGTCTTCCTGTCGACGAAGAGGGTGATCGGCACGCCCCAGGCACGCTGGCGCGAGATCACCCAGTCGGGCCGGCTGGATATCATCGAATAGATGCGGTTGCGGCCGGCGGCCGGCACCCATTGCACCTGGTCGATGGCGGTCAGGGCCTTCTCCCGCAGGTCGTTGGTGGTCATCGAGATGAACCACTGCGGCGTCGCGCGGAAGATCAGCGGCGCCTTGGAGCGCCAGGAATGCGGATAGGAATGGACCAGCTTGCCCTGGGCGAGCAGGCCGCCGGCCTCGTCGATGGCGGCGAGCACGCTGGAATTGGCATTGCCTTCCTTGCCGTTCGGCCACAGGACCTTCTTGCCGGCGAAAAGCGGCACGTCGTCGAGATAGGCGCCATTGGGGCCGACCAATTCCGGCACCGGCAGGCCGTGCTTGCGCCCGAGCTCGAAGTCGTCGGCGCCATGGCTCGGCGCGATATGGACGAAACCCGTGCCGGTATCCATGGTGACGAAGTCGCCGGCCAGCACCGGCACGTCGAAATCATAGCCCTGGCCACGCAGGGGATGGGCGCAGATGGTCTTGAAGGCGATGTCGCTGCCCGGAAAGCCGGCCTCGATCTCATGGCCGGTGATGCCGGCGGCCTTTACCACCTCGGCCAGCAAGGGACCGGCGACGACGAGGGATTCGCCGACCTTGGCCCGGCTGCCCTCGGCGACTTCGGTCACCTTCACGCGGACATAATCGGCATCGGCCGCGCAGGCGATGCCGCGGTTGGCCGGCATGGTCCAGGGCGTCGTCGTCCAGATGACGATGCTGGCGCCGGCCAGCACCTCGGGACCCGAGACGACCGGAAAACGGATATGGATCGTCGTCGAGGTGTGGTCGTGATATTCGACCTCGGCCTCGGCCAGCGCGGTTTCCTCGACCACCGACCACATGACGGGCTTGGCGCCGCGATAGAGGCCGCCGTTCATCAGGAATTTCAGGCATTCGTCGACGATCTTCGCCTCGGCCTTGAAGTCCATGGTGAGGTAAGGGTTCGACCAGTCGCCCTCGACGCCGAGGCGGCGGAACTCGGCCTTCTGCACGCCGATCCAGTGATCGGCGAAGGCCCGGCATTCCTGGCGGAATTCGGCGACGGGCACCGCGTCCTTGGATTTGCCGGCGGCGCGGTATTTCTCCTCGATCTTCCATTCGATCGGCAGGCCGTGACAGTCCCAGCCCGGCACATAGGGCGCGTCCTTGCCCAGCATGGACTGGCTGCGGTTGATCACATCCTTGAGGATCTTGTTCAGCGCCGTGCCGATGTGGATGTTGCCGTTGGCATAGGGCGGGCCGTCATGCAGGACGAATTTCTCGCGCCCCTTGCGGGTCGCGCGCAGCCGGCCATAAAGGTCGAGACGATCCCAGCGTTCGATGAGCGCCGGTTCCTTCTTCACGAGGCCCGCGCGCATCTCGAAGGGCGTGGCGGGAAGGAAAACGGTCGCCTTGTAATCGGTCGTCATTGTGGAACAAGCCAATGCTGAAGAGGTGATGGGCGTTTGGGACCCAAAACGAAGTGTGTGGTTTTAACAGGCAGGCCCCGGGCCGTCCAGCCGGGGGGCTGCGGGCTTGCGCCGGCTGATCAGACCGGCGCGGCGGTAATTCGGCGGGCCGCCAGGCTGTCCGCGGCGATCTGGGCCTTCAACTCGTCCAGACCGGCGAATTTCCGCTCCGCCCTGATGAAGGCGAGAAGACGGACCTCGATCTGCCGGCCGTAGAGGTCTTCGGCGAAATCGAACAGATGAACTTCCAGGTTCTCGTCCAGCTTCCCGAAGGTCGGGCGCCGGCCGATATTAGCGACACCGGGCACGATCCGCCCGTCGTCCAGCACGACCTCGACCGCGTAGACGCCAAGGGCGGGGCGGAGGTAGTCGGCAAGGCCGAGATTGGCCGTCGGAAAACCAATGGTGCGGCCCCGCTGGTCGCCTTGCCGGACCTTGCCCGTGACCGACCAGGGCCGGCCGAGCTGGGCGGTGGCCACGGCGATATCGCCGGTCTCCAGCGCCTTCCGGATCGCGCTCGAGGAAAAGCCGGCGCCCGGCTTGCAGTCATTGTCACCCACGGGGGAAACAACCGTCACGCCAAAGCCTTCCATCTCGCCCATGTAGCGCAACAGGGCGACGTCGCCGCCGCGCGCCTGGCCGAAGCAGAAATCGAAGCCGATCACGACATGGACCGCGCGCAGCCTGTTCACGAAGATGTCGAGCACGAAATCCTCGGCCGGCATGGCGGCGAGTTCGGTCGTGAAGGGCAGCACGATGGCGGCATCCACCCCCTGGCCGGCCAGCAGGCGCAGTTTGTCGGCCGCCGGGGTCAGACGGAATGGCGCCGTGTCCGGCTTGAACAACATCCGGGGATGCGGCTCGAACGTCATGACCGCGGCGATCGTGCCCATCTCGTCGGCGAGCGCCTTCGTCGCCGCGATCAGGGCGCCGTGACCGCGGTGCACCCCGTCGAAATTGCCGACAGCCAGCACCGCGCCCTGCGCCTGGGGCGGAACACGATCGAGACTGTCGACGACAAACATGGGGCGCCGTATCCGGTGTTCAGACGGCGACCGGGCGGCCGGGGACCATGATGGTGGCCTCGCCCTCGACCACGGCCTTGCCCCTGACGAGGCAGGTGGTGGCGAACACCGCCCGCTTCTTCGCGGGATCGAGTTCGATCACTTCGGCCTTGGCGGTGACCGTGTCGCCGATCTTCACCGGCGCCTTGAACTTCAGGGTCTGGCCGACATAGATCGCGCCAGGGCCAGGCAGTTTGGTGCCAAGGACGGCGGAAATCAGGCCAGCCGAGAGCATTCCGTGGGCGATCCGCTCCTTGAACGGGGTCGTCGCCGCATATTCGGCATCGAGATGCACCGGGTTGGTATCGCCCGAGACGCCCGCGAACATCAGGATATCGGCATCGGTGATGGTCTTCGAGAAGGTCGCCGACTGGCCGATCGACAGATCCTCGAAGTAGAGACCCTGGTGCTGTGACATCGCTCGTCCTCGCAATTGCTGTGGCGCGCCCTCCTCGGGTGCCGAGGCAGGGGACCTTAATGGCGCCCCAACGCCCGCGCAAGGGAAGCGCGCGACCCGCCACCGGGTTTACCGTTTCTTAGCCTGTATGGCGCAAGGATGCCCCTGTCACGGCAGCAACTGCCGTACCGTCACGCCGCCAAGGCGGGCGTATTGAAGGCCTGAAAAAGCGTTGCGAGGCATCACCGCCATGGCTGTCGACATGCAAATGCCGATCCTCATCGTCGACGATTACAAGACGATGCTGCGCATCATCCGAAATCTCCTGAAACAGCTCGGCTTCGACAATGTCGAAGAGGCGACCGATGGCCAGATGGCGTTGGCCAAGCTGAAAAGCAGGCCCTTTGGTCTCGTCATTTCCGACTGGAACATGGAGCCGATGACGGGATACGACCTGCTGAAGCAGGTCAGGAGCGATGAAAGCCTGAAGAATCTGCCCTTCATCATGATCACGGCCGAATCGAAGACCGAGAACGTGATCGCCGCCAAGCAGGCGGGGGTGAACAACTACATCGTGAAGCCGTTCCCGGCTGAAACGCTGAAAACCAAGATGCGCGCCGTCCTCGGCGATTTCTGATCTCTGCAGGGAAGGAAGCGCGCATGCTCGGCGAACATCTGACGGGGCAGATCGGCGCCCTGGTCGATCACCTGCGCCGCAGGGGCGAGACGGCGCCCCCCAGCCTCGTCGAGGTCGCGTCGGTCACCGAAGTGCTGATCGCGACCATGCAGGCCTATTTCCGCTCGATCGACACGTCGATCTACCGCGAATTCCGCGAACTCTCGGACTATATCGCCAAGGCGAGGGGGGAGATCGCGTCCCTCAGGCCAGGCGATCTCCAGCATGAGCGCCTGCCCCGCGCGGGCCGGGAGCTGGAAGCCATCGTCCGCTCGACCGAGGACGCGACCAACAAGATCATGGCCGCCGCCGAGTCGATCATGGCCGCCAGCCCGGCGGATGGTCCCGCCTATACCGATCTCGTCTCGGCCCGCTGCATGGAGATTTTCGAGGCCTGTTCGTTCCAGGACATCACCGGCCAGCGGATCTCCAAGGTCGTCGATACCCTGACCTATATCGAGGACCGGGTCAGTCGCCTCAAGAACGCCCTGGGCGCCGAACTGGCGGACGCGCCCCAGGCCCCCGGCGAGGCGAGGACTGGTGATTCGGCCCTGCTGAATGGTCCGGCCCTCGACGGCGAGGGCATCGCGCAGGACGAGGTCGACAAGCTGATGGGCGCGACGGCGCAAGCCCCGGCGGACCCGCCAGCCGCCCCCGCGCCGGCCCCTGCGACCAAGGCGAGTCAAGCGGACATCGACGCCCTGTTCGACTGACCCTATGCTGCTACCGCCATAACGGGAGCAGCGGATGTCCGTCGAACTCAAGGGCGTCTCGGAAACGCTGTTCATTCCGCTCTTCGCCCAGTGGCGGGAGAACCGCGACCGGCGGCCCCTGTTGCTGGACGCCAAGGTCGACGACATCGTGGCGCGGCTGCATCCGCCCTTCGAGAAATTCCTGCCCAGCCCGATCGACCGCTCCATCATCATTCTGCGCAAGCGAATCATCGATGGCCTCGTCGAGGCGCATATGCGCCGGCACGGCGGCCACGCGGTGGTGATCAATCTCGGCTGCGGCCTGTGCACCCGGTTCGACCGTCTCGACGACGGGGCGGTGCGATGGATCGATGTCGACCTGCCGGCGGTCGAGCCGATCTGGCGGCTTGCCTTCGCCGGTCACGACAGCCGCCGCCGCTTCGTTTCGGGTTCGATCGAGGACACGGGGCTCCTCGATGCGCTCGACATCGGGGCAGACACCATGCCGCTGGTCATTCTCGAAGGTGTTTCCATGTATCTGTCGGAGGCGCGGATGCGCTTGCTGGCCCGGCGGATCGCCCGGCGGTTTCCCGGCGCGACGCTCGTTTTCGATGCCATGGCGAGCTGGGTCGCCATGGGCTCCATGTTCTATCCCGAGATCGCGGTCACCGGATCCCGTTTCAGCTGGGGGCTGGACCGGCCGAAGTCATGCGAATCATGGGGCAAGGGGTTCCAACTGACCTCGGACGAGCCGATCGCCCGTCACCTGACGGCCATTTACGGCGTCCTCGGCTGGCTCGGAAGGATCAATCCGGTGATGCGCGGCGCCTACCGGGTGGTGACGCTGCGCCTCGGCAAGGGGCCTTGACGCCTACCAGCGCAGGCGGTCGATGGCCGCCGCGACCGCGAGCCCATGGTCGGCCAGCGCGGCGCCCAGAAGGGCGGCATCGGGCGGATCGCCCCACAGGGGGGCGTGAACCCCGCCGGTGATCAGCAGGGCGGGGATGCCCTGGCGGTTGGCGCCCGGAATATCCGTCTCGATGCCGTCGCCGATGGCGATCGTCTCGCCCGGCGCGGTGCCGAGCAGGGCGAGACTGCGGTCATAGACCGAGCCATGGGGCTTGCCGTGCCATTCGACCCGCCCACCCATGTCCTGATAGAGCCGGGCGATCGCGCCGGCGCAGGGGATCGTGCGGTCGCCCCGGGCGACGATCCGGTCGGGATTGGCGCAGACGAGTTCCAGATCGCGGCCCTTCGCCTCTTCGAGAAGGGCACGGTAATCCTCGGCGGTTTCCGTCTCGTCGTCGACGAGGCCGGAACAGACGATGACATCGGCATCGCGAAGGTCGGGGACCAGTCTCAGGTCCAATCCCTCGAACAGCGGCATGTCCCGGGTGGGGCCGATATGCCGGACGGCGGCGCCCTTTCGGCTGGTGAGGGCCAGCTGGGTGGCATCGCCCGAGGTCACGATGGCGTCATAGACCGAGGGCGGCACGCCGAGCCGGTCGAGCTGCTGGCGGACGACGGCCGAGGGACGCGGCGCGTTGGACAGGAGAACGACGCCGGCCCTGCGTCCGGCGCGGAACCGGGCCAGGGCCTCCACCGCTTCGGGGAAGGCGGCGACGCCATTATGCATGACGCCCCAGAGATCGACGATCGCCCCCTTTGCCTGTTCGATGACCGGACCGGCGTGGGTGACGAGATTGGGCAGATTGGACATAAGCGGATAACTCAATCGTCGCGGGCGGCCCGTTTGGCCAGGGTCAGCTTCAGTTCGGCGAGTTCCCGCAGGGTCTCGCCATGGCTGCGGCGGAGCAGTTCGATTTCCGCCTGGAGATCGGCGCGGTCCCCGGCGCGAAGGACCAGGATATGGCCCTGCAGCGCGGCGAAGAACAGCGCGATGCCGACAATGGTGCCATCCACCGCCGGCCAGAAGTCATGGACGGCGAAACCCGCGGCGCAAGCGACGAGGATATAGGAGATGACGAGCAGGGCTTGAATGGGCAGGGGCATTGCGGCTCACGATCCAGTTGGGGCGGCGCGCCGGGCGAGGCGATGCCAGTGGCGTCGAAAGACAGGACCCGGGGCGCGGACGACCGGGGTGGTTTCCGCCTGGCGGGTCCAGCGGGCAAGGGCATCTTCCGCGACATCCCAGGCCGCGCGCGAGACATCCTGCAGAAGCCGGCGCCGTTCGCCGCGCGGCCGGTCGGCGGCGAGGGCGGTCGCCCGGCTGATTTCATCGATCAGGGCCGCTTCAAGGGCATCGCGGGCCGGGGCATAGCTCGCCAGCCGGGTGGCGTGATCGCGGAGGACCGCGCGGTGCAATCGCTCCTGGCGCCACCACAGGCAGGCGGCGTCGCCGCGGGCCGTTGGCGGCGGCTCGACCCTCGGCATTCCGGCTTCGATGAAGAAGGGGCGGAACAGCCCGACGCAAGGGGCGGAGCCGCCGGTCGACCAGATCACGGGCAGATCGCGGTCGAGCACCGCGACCAGGCTCAAGGTGGTCTGGGCCGCCCGGCGCGCCGGGCCGGCGTTGCCATGGGCGCAGATCGTGCCGGGCAGGAAGCCGCCCGGTTGCCAATGGGGCCGGGTGCCATCGGGGCCGTGGTCGCGCAGGATATTCATCAGCCGGGCCGGGCCATCGATGCGGGCGCCGATCAGGGCACAGGCGCGCGCCGCCCGCTGGCGGCCCCGGGCCGCCCAACCCTTGAGCCTTTCCCCGAACGCCGCGCCGAAATCGAAGACCTCGCCCTCGCTCCACCACTTGTTGTCGAGGGCGACGGATTTGGCATCGGCGGACAGACGGTCGAAGCGGCTTCCGATCGAATAGGCGTTGGAGATCGCCCGCGCCGCCGTGACCCGCTCCAGCGCCCAGTGGCGCCCCGCGGTCTCCAGCACGAAGGCCGTGGTCGCGTCGGCGATCAGAAACGCGCTGTCATAGGGGAAGTGGTGGCCATGGCCACCGCTGCCGCCCTGGCCGTGACGCTCGATCAGGATGATCATGGTGGCCGCCGCCTCTTCGGCGCTGCGCGCCCGCTCCAGCCCCAGACGGACGAGATCCATGCCGGTCAGGGCTGGTTTGTCCTCAGGGGGCAGGCGCGAGAAGACGGCTTCGTTGCCGATGGCGACGCCATGTTCGTTGACGCCCATCTCGGCGCCCCACATCCAATAGGGCCGGCAGATCAGAAGGGCGGCGGTTTCATGGACCTGGGGCAGGGACAGATAGGTCGCATGGACGAGAGCGCCCGGCGCATGGGTGCGCCGGGGGATGATCTCGATCGCCTGCGCCTCGTCGCCCTCGCGGTCGCTGTTCTTGGCGAACAGCATCGTCCCGCCCGGGCTCGAGGACGGCACCACCATGGTGTCGCACATCCTGCATCTCCTGTGTGCCCTTGAAATAGCAGGCCGGGCGGTCTCTTTCTATGGGGCCAGGAACCAATGCGGGGAAATGACATGGCCAATGCCTTCGATTTCAGCTTTCCGGGAATATCCGGGGGCGACATCCATCTTCGCGATTTCGCCGGCAAGCCCGTGCTGATCGTCAACACCGCCTCGGCCTGCGGCCTGACCCCGCAATATGCCGGGCTGGAGTCGCTGTACCGGACCTATGGCCCGAAGGGTCTCGTCGTCCTCGGCGTGCCGGCCAATGATTTCGGCGCGCAGGAGCCGGGCACGGAAGCGGAGATCAAGACCTTCTGCGAAACCCGCTTCGCCGTCGATTTCCCGATGACGGCGAAACAGGTGGTGATCGGCGCCGAGGCCCATCCCTTCTACCGTTGGGCGGCGGGAGAACTGGGCGAGGCCGGTACGCCGAAATGGAATTTCCACAAATATCTGATCGGGCCCGACGGTAGCCTGGCCGGCAGCTTCGGCTCCCGCCTCGACCCCTTGTCGCCCGACATCACCTCGGCGATCGAGGCCGCCTTGGCGTGATCCCGGGCCTCATGCTTAATGCCGTCACCGGCGCGGCCATGCGCCGAAACAATGATAACGGAGAAGACCGATGACGATTGCGGTTGGTGATACGCTGCCCGAAGCCACTTTCATGACGATGACCGACAAGGGCCCGGCGCCCTTGCCGTCGTCGGAACTCTTCGGCGGCAAGACCGTCGTCCTCTTCGCGCTGCCGGGTGCCTTCACCCCGACCTGTTCGGCCAAGCATGTGCCGGGCTATCTCGCCAACGCCGATGCGCTGAAGGCCAGGGGCGTCGACACGATCGCCTGCCTCTCGGTGAACGATGCCTTCGTCATGGGCGCCTGGGGCAAGGACCAGGGCGTCGGCGACAAGATCCTGATGCTGGCCGACGGCAGCGCCGACTTCACCCGGAAGCTCGGCCTCGAACTCGATCTGTCGGGTTTCGGCATGGGCCTGCGCTCCAAGCGTTACGCGCTGATCGCCAGGGACGGCAAGGTCGAGGTCCTGTCGGTCGAACCCAATCCTTCCGCGCTCGACGTCTCGGCGGCGGAAGCCGTGCTGAAACAGCTTTGAGACCCTGGCCGCCCGGCACGCGACCGGGCGGCCCCAACGGCGAAAGACGACATGAAACTCGACGATTATCAGGCCTTCACCCGGACGACGGCGATCTTTCCGCCCGACCGCGCCCTCGAATATCTCGGTCTTGGCCTTGCCAGCGAGGCGGGGGAGGTCGCGGGCGTTCTGAAGAAATGGATCCGCGACGGGACCGACGACGAAACCCTGAAGGCAAAACTCGAAGCTGAACTCGGCGATGTCTGCTGGTATCTGGCCGAGCTGTGCAACGCGACGGGCCTCGATCTCGCCGCCGTGTTCGCCGCCAACATGCGGAAACTGTCCGACCGTCAGCAGCGCGGCGTCATCGCCGGCTCCGGCGATGACCGCTGATCGGGGAGAAGCGGCAACCCGATACCGCCGCTTCGGAAACATCTCCCCTGTATTCCGGCATTAACATCCGCTTAAGACTCAAGGGCCGGCCGGGGCCCTTTCGCGGGCCTCGAACCCGCCCCGGATACAGCCTGAAATCGGCTGTTTTCCGCCATTTTCCCTGAATAGCCAGCGATTAACCGAATATTAGCCATAGACCCGCCGATGCGGATCGAAAGGGGCTGATTGCCCCGGCATTCGGTTGGGCTTCCGACTGAAAATAACGCCGCTCCGGCGCAAGTTACTCCCAACAGCGGCCGCGCGCCGAACCATTGAACCCTGTGCCGGAGTAACTAGCATGATCGCATCCCACGCGGTCCTGAACGGGACCATCATGTCCGCAGCCCTGGGCGCCATCGTCGGCGCCACGGTTTTCGCCGGCGCGGCCGTCCCGTCCCTGGACTTTGGTCCCGTCGAGATCCACGGCTCGCGCAGCGGCATTCCGGCGGTGCTGGCATCGCTGACCATGGCCTTCAATGGTCACGGCGAGGGCGGGTTGGGCAGCGGCGGCCGGAGCAACATGGCGCCCACGGCCATATCCGGCACCGAGAACGAAGCCCCCAAGCGGACGGCGACCGCCGGTGAGGATCCGAGCGACGATCGCGGCACCCTGTCGATCCAGCTCGAGAACGACAAGTTCGGCGGTGGCACCGACCAGCATTACACCAACGGCATGCGCGCCAGCTATCTGTTCAGTTCGGATGATACGCCGCTCTTCGTCGGCGACATCGCCCGTGGCCTGCCTTTCGTTCCCGACGAAGGCGTGGTCCGAGTCGGCGTCTCGGTCGGACAGAGCATCTTCACGCCCGGCCGCAAGGAGACGAACGGCGGCGAGAACCAGGGGCGTCCCTTCGCCGGCTGGCTCTATGGCGGTGTCCAGATCACCAATGACACCGGCAAGCAGCTGGACACTTTCGAGCTGCAGCTCGGCGTCGTCGGTCCCAGCTCGGGCGCGGCCGAGACACAGACCTGGTTCCACGACACCATCGGCGTCCGCCCCTTCGACGGCTGGGATTCGCAGCTGAACGACGAACTCGGCGCCGTGTTGTCCTACGAGCGCAAATGGCGCTTCATCTCGGAGTTTCACCCGGGTGGCCTCGGTGTCGCGCTGGAGCCCAGCGTCGGCCTCACCCTCGGCAATATTCACACCTATGCCTCGGCCAGCGCGACGGTGAAGCTCGGCTCGGACGTCTCCAGCGACTGGGGCGCGCCGCGCATCCGCACCGCCCTGTCGGGCACCGGCTACTTCAAGCCGGTTCACGATTTCGAATGGTATGTCTTCGCCGGGCTGGAGGGCCGCGCCGTCGCCCGCAACATATTCCTCGACGGCAATTCCTTCGAGGACAGCCACAGCGTCGACAAGCACAATTTTGTCGCCGACCTGCAGCTGGGCGCGTCCGTAACCCTTGGCGATGCCCGGCTGACCTATACCCAGGTGTTCCGCACCACCGAATATGTCGGCCAGAAGAGCGGCGATGTCTTCGGCGCCCTCAGCCTGTCCTGGCGGATCTGAACCCCGTGCCTCAGCCGCGCCGGGGCGCGGCGGCGCGGGCCAGCTGATCCACCCGCTCGTTCGAGGGATCGCCGGAATGGCCGCGCACCCAGCGCCATTCGATCCTGTGCCGGCCGGCGGCCTCGTCGAGGCGACGCCACAGGTCCTCGTTCTTCACCGGCTTCCTGTCGGCGGTCTTCCAGCCGTTGCGCTTCCAGCCGGTGATCCACTTGGTGATGCCGTCCATCACATAGCGGCTGTCGGTGAACAGACGGACCTCGGTCCCCCGGTTCAGCGCCTCGAGGGCGGCGATGGCCGCCATCAGTTCCATGCGGTTGTTGGTCGTCGCCGGCTCGCCGCCCGACAATTCCTTCTCGGTCCCGCGAAAGCTGAGCAAGGCCCCCCAGCCGCCAGGGCCGGGATTGCCGGAACACGCGCCATCGGTATGGATGACGACAAGGTCGACATTCTCTTCAGTCATGGCCAATGCCATAGGTGCCAGGCCCTTCAGCGGTACGGTGAAAACGCAGTTTCGAGAGATATTCGAGCGGATCTTTCGGCCGGACGAGGGCGCCCGGCACCTGATTCAGCCAGTCATAAAGCCGGGTGAGCAGGAAGCGGAGCGCGGCGCCCCGGCACAGAAGCGGCAACGCCGCCGCCTCGGCGGCGGCCAGCGGACGCACCGCGAGATAGCTGCGCGAAAGCGCCAGCGCCTTGGTCGCGTTGAAGGCGCCGTCCGGCTCGAAACACCAGGCGTTCAGGCAGATCGCGAGATCATAGGCGTAGAAATCATCGCAGGCGAAATAGAAATCGATCAGGCCCGAGACATCGTCGCCGATGAAGAAGACATTGTCGGGGAACAGATCGGCATGGATCACGCCGCGTGGCAGTGCCGCCGGCCAGTTGCCTTCGAGGAAGGTCAGTTCCCGCGCGATCTCGGCGCCAAGGCCGGGGCGCACGCTGTCGGCCTTGTCCCGGCAGTCTTCGGCCAGCCGCCGCCAGCCGGGAAGCGACAGGGCATTGTCCCGCCGGATGGCGAAGCCGGCGCCCGCCAGATGCAGGCCGGCGAGGGCGCCGCCGACGCTGGCGCATTGCGCGACATTGGGCTTTCGCGGCCACATGCCGGTCAGGAAGGACACGATCACCGCCGGCCGCCCGGCCAGCCGGCGCAGGGCCTTGCCGTCACGGGCATGGATCGGCGTCGGGCAGGACAGGCCGGACAGGGCGAGATGATCCATGAGGCCGATGAAGAACGGCAGGTCCGCTTCCGCCACCCGCTTCTCGAACAGGGTCAGGATGAAGCGCCCGCGCGTGGTCTCCATCAGGAAGTTGGAATTCTCCACCCCCTCGGCGATGCCCTTCAGGCTGAGCATTTCGCCGAGGTCGTAATCGGCCAGGAAGGCGGCGAGGGCGTCGTCGTCGACGTCGGTATAAACAGCCATGATGATGCTCAGCCGACGAGGGCGCGGGGGACTTTGAACTGGATGCGTTCCTCGGTCACGGTGACATGCTCGACCGTGATCTCGAAGCGCGCGCGGAAGGCTTCGATCAATTCCTCGACCAGGCTTTCCGGAGCGGAGGCCCCAGCGGTGATGCCGACCCGGCGGGCGCCGTCGAGGCGGGACCAGTCAAGCTCGCCGGCATTCTGGATGCGTAGCGCGGTGGCGACACCCGCCCGCGCCCCAACCTCGACCAGCCGGACGGAATTGGATGAATTCGGCGCGCCGATGACGATCAGCGCGTCGCAATCCGGCGCGATCGTCTTCACCGCCGCCTGGCGGTTGGTCGTCGCATAGCAGATGTCTTCCTTGTGCGGCGCGAGGATCGCCGGAAAACGCGCCTGCAGGGCGGCGACGATGCTGGCGGTATCGTCGACCGACAGGGTGGTCTGGGTGATATAGCCGAGGCGCGCCGGATCGGGCACCGACAGGCGGGCGACATCCTCGATGGTCTCGACCAGGCTGATCGCGCCGTCCGGCAGTTGGCCCATGGTGCCGACCACTTCCGGATGGCCTTCATGGCCGATCATGACGAGATGCATTCCTTCGGCATGGAGACGCTCGGCCTCGACATGGACCTTGGAGACGAGGGGGCAGGTGGCGTCGAGATAGGCGAGGCCGCGCCTTTTCGCATCGGCCGGCACGGCCTTGGGCACGCCATGGGCGGAGAAGACCACCCGGGCGCCCTCGGGCACTTCATCCAGTTCCTCGACGAAGATCGCGCCCTTGGCTTCCAGCGACTCGACGACCGTGCGGTTGTGGACGATCTCGTGACGGACGAAGATCGGCGGGCCGAAACGCTCCAGCGCCAGTTCGACGATCTGGATCGCCCGGTCGACACCGGCGCAAAAGCCGCGCGGGGCGGCGAGGATGAGGGTCAGGGCGGGTTTGCTCATGCTGTCCGGTAGCTTGCGGGCAGGGGGCGGCCCTGCTTGTGCCGATAGGGGTGCTTGTCTAGAGTGCGCCGACCATAAGCCTTACGGGTAGCTAAAGGAAAGCAAAGGATGGGCATCGTCTCGCAGGTCCGGGCAGCGCGCCGGCCGGCCGTCACGTCGGCGGTCCTGGCGCTCGGCGCCATTGGCCTCGCCGCTTGCGGCTCCTCTTCCGAATCGGCATCCGCGGCGGCGGACGCGGTTCCCTGTCCCGCCATGTCGGTCCTCGCCGATGCCGCCAGCCTCACCCGCTTCGCCCCGGGCGCGGCGCGGACGCCGGACAATGTGCTCTATGAAATCGAGGTGATCGACGCCAAGGCATTGTGCCAGCCGGCCGCGGGCGGTCAGGTGACCGCCGATGTCGGCCTGTCGATCTATGTCCGGCGCGGCCCGGCGGGCCGGGACCTGAAGGGCGTCAGCGAGCCCTTTTTCCTGACGCTGACCGAGACCAACACGCGGGTGATCAGCCGTGCCTCCTACCAGACGGTGATCCCCTTCGACAACGGCAAGAACAGCGGCGGCGTCGTCGAGCATCTCTCCGTCACCGTGCCTCTCGAAGGCAAGTCCCCTTATGCCTTCGAGATGATCGGCGGCATTCAACTGTCGGCCGACGAACTCGCTGACGAGCGCAAGCGCCGGGGCAAGTGACGGCCGCCAGCCGTCTTCGCCCGGACTTGTGTCGCCGATCACAGCGCGGGCCAGCGGCCTCGATCATAGTCCGTCCGTGCCGGCGGCGATGTCGTCGGCGGTCGTCATCGGGGGGTGGCGGCCAGGGCGGCGGGGATGTCCGGGGGGACAGGCCCGCCGTCCTCCTGCTCCTTTAAGGGGGCTACTCCTTTAAGGGGGTGGGGGAATTCGCCCGCCTGCGGCAACATGGCCGACATAAAACAGTGATCGGCTTTGCCTTGGATCAAACCGCCGATATAGGATTTGTGAACCAATGTCCGTGAGGATGGACATGGGCTCCAGCCTGATGTGATGGCCGGGGGCATCCGGTGCGCGCGGATCTAGGCAACTGGGACAGGGCGAATGAATTACGACGATAAATTTGCGAATGCGATTGCCGACCTGAAACAGGAAGGCCGCTATCGCGTGTTTGCCGACCTGCAGCGCCATTGCGGTAACTTCCCCCGGGCCACCTGGCGGGGTCCCCATGGTCCCCGCGACATCGTCGTCTGGTGCTCGAACGATTACCTCGGCCAGGGTCAGAACAGCGAAGTCCTGTCGGCGATGCACGAGGCTCTCGACACTTACGGCGCCGGTGCCGGCGGCACCCGCAATATTTCGGGCAACAGCCGCGCCCATGTCCTGCTCGAGGATGAACTGGCCAGCCTGCACGGCAAGGAATCGGCCCTGATCTTCTCGTCGGGCTTCGTCTCGAACGAGGCGGCGCTGTCGGCCCTGTCCCGCGTGCTCAAGGGCGTCACCGTCTATTCCGACGAATTGAACCACGCCTCCATGATCGAGGGCATCCGCCATGGCGGCGCGCCCAAGCGGATCTTCCGCCACAACGACGTGAATCACCTCGTCTCGATGTTGAAGGAAGCCGATCCCGCGGCACCGAAGATCATCGCCTTCGAGAGCGTCTATTCGATGGACGGCGACATCGCGCCGATCGCGGATTTCGTCGAGGTCGCGAAAAAATACAATGCCCTGACCTATCTCGATGAAGTTCATGCCGTCGGCCTTTATGGAGAGCACGGCGCCGGTGTCGCCGAGGCGACCGGGACCATGGGCGACATCGACGTGATCGAAGGCACCCTCGGCAAGGCTTTCGGCGCCATGGGCGGCTATATCGCCGGCTCGTCGGTGATGGTCGACTGCGTGCGGTCCTATGCCCCGGGCTTCATCTTCACCACCTCGCTCGCCCCGGTGATCGCGGCGGGGGCCTGCGCCTCCATCCGTTACCTGCGCCAGCACAACGAACTCCGCGTGAAGCATCAGGAACGCGCCGCCACCCTGAAGCGCAAGCTGGCCGACGCCGGCCTGCCCGTGCTGCAGAGCCAGTCGCACATCGTCCCCGTGATGGTCGGCGATCCGGTGCGCTGCAAGGCGATTTCCGATGAATTGCTGTCGGTCGACGGCATCTATGTCCAGCCGATCAATTTCCCCACCGTGCCGCGTGGCACCGAGCGCCTGCGCTTCACCCCGTCGCCGTTCCACGATGACGCGATGATGGATCAGCTGGTCACCGCGCTCGATCGCATCTGGACCCAGTCGCGCCTGCCGCGCGCGGCCTGAGGCGGGACTTCCGTCCGGCGCCCCTCAGCGCCGGACGAGACCGCCCGGCGTCGAGCGCCGATAGCGGCGGCGGAACAGGCTGCCGATGGCGCCGTAAATCAGCCAGCCGGCCCCAACGCCCAACGCCCCGAACATCGGGTCGATGGTCGCCGAGACTTCATAGGTCGAGAGCGTGTCGCGCACCAGTTCACCGTCGCCGGAACGGGCGATGGTGGCCAGTTTGTCGAAACTGGTGGGGGCGGCGTCGAGCTTCGATTTCTGATCGGCGAGCCATGCCCTGCGATCGGCGAGGGCCGTCATCCGGTCGGCTGTGCCGCGCACGGCGGTATCGCCCGATTGTCGGTGGCGGGCGGCCAGCTCCTCGAAATCCAGTCCCTCGGCCGCGGCCTGCAGGGAAAAGGCGTCGACCAGTTTCTGCACTTCGCCAAGGGCGCCGCCCAGGCGCTGTTCATAGGCGCGGGCAAAGCTGGGCAACTGGCTGGCGCCGATGCCGCCGGTGATGACGAGCAAAATCAGGAACAGATGCCGAATCATGGCGATCCCCATACATGGGCGCTGGCGCCATGAGGGGGAACGGACGCGAATCTGTCAACCGTGGCCGAGAATCCTACAGGTCGACGATCTCGACATCTTCCGGGCTGACCTGCCGGCCGAGAAAGATCGTGGCGACCCGGGCAAAACGGCTGGCCGAGTCGGTCGCCATGAATTTCACCAGACCCTGGCCCGATGGCGCGCCAAGACGATCGGCGGCCAGCGCCGCGGCCACCGCTTCCGCCGCGGTCGAGGCGCTGTCGACAAGGGCGATGTCCGGTCCGGCGACGGCGGCGATGGTCTCGCGGAGCAAGGGGAAATGGGTGCAGCCGAGGACCAGGGCCTCGGGCCGGGGCCGGCCATGGTTCAGCAGCGGCTCGATATAGCGCCGGGCGGCGGCTTCGACCGCATCGCCGTTGATCCAGCCTTCCTCGGCCAGGGCGACGAAGACGCTGCAGGCCTGCTGGCGGACATCGGCGCCGGGATTGAGGGCATGGATCGCCCGGTCGTAGGCGCCGGAGGCCACGGTGCTCTCGGTCGCCAGCACGCCGATCCGGCCCGAAGGCGCGGCGGCGACGGCGGCCTGGGCGCCCGGCTCGATCACGCTGATCACCTCGATATCGGGGAAGGCGGCGGCGAGGGCGGGGATGGCATGGGCCGATGCCGTGTTGCAGGCGATCACCAGCAATTTCACCCCGCGCTCCACGAGATGACCCGCGGCCTGAACCGCGTAGCGGGCGACCGTTTCGGGGCTCTTGGTGCCATAGGGCAGGCGGGCGGTATCGCCGAGATAAAGCAGGTCTTCGGCCGGCAGGCGCTTCGCGATGGCGTCGAGCACCGAAAGACCGCCGATGCCGGAATCGAAGATGCCGATCGGCAGGGATGCGGAGGGGGAGGTCATGCGAGCAGCGGGGCGTCCATCGCCTGTTCGAGAAGGGCAAGCGCCTGATCGACGGTGGCGAGGCGGACAGCCGCCCGGCCGATGTCGCCGAAACGGCGCTCGACATGAAGGGTTTCGCGGAGTTCGCGGGCAAGCGCTAAATGCACACGGCCGACCGGCTTGTCCGGCGCGCCGCCGCCGGGGCCGGCGACGCCGGTCACCGCGACGGCGATATGAGCCCGGCTGCGCGCCAGGGCGCCTTCGGCCATGGCGCGGGCCACGGGCTCGGAGACGGCGCCATGCATCAGGAGGATATCCTTGGCGACCCCCAGAACCTCGGCCTTGGCATGGTTGGAATAGGTGATGAAGCCACGCTCGAAGACCGCGCTCGATCCGGCGATCTCGGTCAGCAGGCCGCCGATCAGGCCGCCGGTGCAACTCTCGGCGGTGGTGATGCGCTGGCCGAGTTCGGTCGCGCGGCGGACCAGGAGGCCCGCGCGATGTTCGAGGGAATCAGGGAAAATGCTCGTCACCATAGCTCGATCAAGCCTCCCATCAGCACCAGCCCCATCAGGCCGGCGATCACGTCGTCGATAACGATGCCAAAGCCGCCGGGCAGGTGCCGGTCGGCCCAGTTCGCCGGCCAGGGCTTCAGGATGTCGAGCACCCGGAAGATGGCGAATGCGATCAGATACAGCCAGGGATCATTGGGCACGAGCACCAGGGTGAACCATTGTCCGGCGAATTCGTCGACGACGACGCTGCCCGGATCCTTCAGATCGAGGGCGGCGGCATAGATCGCCGAAGCCCAGATGCCGACGATGGTGACGGCGACCGCCGCCAGGGCCAGCCCCCAGGCGCCGCCGGCCTGATGAATGAACCACGCGGGCGCCAGCGCCGCGAGCGAGCCCCAGGTCCCGGCGGGACCCGGCAGATGCCCGACATAGCATCCGGTCGAGATGATGCGGGCTGGATGGAGGCGGGAAAGCATCACGGCAACCTCACAGTGGCCAGGGCTTGGGCGGCGATGCCTTCGCCTCGCCCGGTGAAACCCAGTTTCTCGGTGGTGGTCGCCTTGACCGACACCCGGTCGGGCGCCACGCCAAGGATGGCGGATATGCGCGCGCGCATGGCCTCGCGGTGCGGGCCGACTTTCGGCCGCTCGCAGATCACGGTCAGGTCGAGATGGGCGATCATGCCCCCCCGCGCGGCGACGAGGCTGCCGGCATGGGCCAGGAAACGGTCGGAGGCGGCGCCGCGCCATTGCGGATCGGAGGGCGGGAAATGCTGGCCGATGTCACCGGCGCCGATCGCGCCGAGCAGGGCATCGGTCAGGGCATGAAGCGCGACATCCGCATCCGAATGGCCAATCAGGGCGCGGTCGTGCGGGATCAGCACGCCGCCGAGCCAGACCCCGTCGCCGGGGCCGAGGGCATGGACATCGAAACCGGACCCCGTCCGGATATCCGGCAGGTGGCCGAGCAGGACTCGCTCGGCGCGATCGAGATCCTCGGCGGTGGTCACCTTGAAATTCTCCTCCGCCCCGGCCACCAGGGCGACATCGAGACCGATGGCGGTGGCCAGCGCGGCATCGTCGGTCAGGCTGGCGCCGGCAAGCTGGCGATGGGCGGCCAGAATCGCGTCAAAGCGGAACCCCTGGGGGGTCTGGGCCCGAAACAACCCGTCGCGCGCCACGGTCTCGCCGGCCATGCCTGCCGCGTCCCGCTTCAATGTGTCGACCACGGGCTGGGCCGGAATCGCCCCCGCGTGTCGCTCGAGCGCGGCGAGGACGCGATCGGTCAGCGCGCGCTCGACGAAAGGTCGGGCGGCATCATGGATCAGGACGAGGCGAGGGGGCCGGGGTCGGGCCGCGAGGAATTCGAGGCCGGCCCGCACGCTGTCCTGCCGCTCGGCGCCGCCTGGCGTGAAGTGGATATCGTCAAGGCCCGCGACCGCGTCCCGCGCCGCGCCGGCATCGCCGACGATCACGATGGGGCCGATGCCCTCGTGGCGGCGCAGCGCCTCGACCGTCCAGCGCAGCATCGGCTTGCCCGCGAGACGACGGAACTGCTTCGGTGTGCCGCCGCCTATTCGCGCGCCACTTCCGGCAGCGGCGATGACGACGGCGACGCCTGCGGTTGAACGAGAATCGGCCATGGCGAGACACTAGCCTTGCCTTGGCGCCGGGCCTAGTGTCTGGTTCACAACAAATCTCGACAACTCGTGCCTTTAGCGGCTTCTGACCATTGCGGTGCACAAGCAATGGGCCTAGATTGCTCGTTTATTGCGCAGCTGTACAAAGTGCCCAAGTAATGAACAGCACGACTGGCCCCGTTCAGGTCGGCCCCATTCAGGTTGGCCCAATCAGGATCGATGATCCCGTCATCCTCGCCCCCATGTCCGGTGTCACGGACATGCCTTTCCGCCGTGTCGTGAAGCGACTGGGCGCGGGGTTGGTCGTGTCCGAGATGATCGCGTCGGAAGCCATGATCCGCTGCAGCCGGCAATCGATGAAGATGGCCAGCAACTGCGCTGAGGAATTCCCGATGTCGGTCCAGCTCGCCGGCTGCGTGCCCGAGCACATGGCCGAGGCGGCGAAGATGAACGAGGACCGGGGCGCCGCCATCATCGACATCAACATGGGTTGCCCGGTGAAGAAGGTGGCGATCAATTCGCACGCCGGCTCCGCCCTGATGCGCGACCTGAAGCACGCCCAAAGCCTGATCGAGGCGACGGTGAAGGCCGTGAAGCTGCCGGTCACGCTGAAGATGCGCACGGGTTGGGACCACAACAGCCGCAATGCGCCGGAACTGGCCCGGATCGCCGAGGATTGCGGCATCCAGTTGCTCACCGTTCACGGCCGCACCCGCTGCCAGCTCTATAACGGTCACGCCGACTGGGGCTTCATCGCGAAGGTGAAGGAACAGGTGAAGATTCCGGTGATCGCCAATGGCGACATCAATACTTTCGAGGATGCCGTCGAGGCCCTGACCCAATCCTGCGCCGATGGCGTGATGATCGGGCGCGGGGCCTATGGTCGACCCTGGTTCATCGCCCAGGTCACCGAATTCCTGAAGACCGGCGAGCGCCGGCCCGATCCCGCGATCGAGGATCAGCTGGCGCTGCTGCTCGATCATTACGACGACATGCTGTCGCATTACGGCGCCGTGCCGGGCATGCGCATGGCCCGCAAGCATGTCGCCTGGTATTCGGCCGGCCTGCCCGGTTCCGCCAGCTTCCGCTCCACCATCAATCGGATGGAGGACCCGGAAGCGGTCAAGGCCTATATCCGTGAATTCTATGCGCCGGTGCTCGACCGGAAGGCGGCCTGATGGCCAAATCCTCTGCCAGACCGGCCGCGGATACGGGAAAGGGCGGGCGCGGCGTGCCTTTCGATCTGGAACTTGTTCTCAACGCCCTCAGCAAGGCGATCCTCCTCGTCGATGACGATGGCCTGATCCGCTACGCCAATGCCGCGGCGGAACAGTTCTTCGCCACCGGGGCAACCATGCTGACGCGGATGCGCCTCGACCAGGTGACGCCCTTCGCCCATCCGCTGCTGGCGGTGGTCGAACAGGTGCGCCAGGGCGGCATTTCGGTCTATGAATATGAAGTCGATTTCGGCTCGCCCCGGACCGGCCACCGCCCGGTCGACATGCAGGTCACGCCCCTGGCCGACCGCTCGGGCATCCTGCTGGTCTCCCTGCAGGAACGGGCGATCGCCCAGCGCATCGATCGCCAGCTGACCCATCGGGGCGCCGCGCGCTCCGTCACCGGCATGGCGGCGATCCTCGCCCATGAAATCAAGAACCCGCTGTCCGGCATCCGAGGCGCGGCCCAGTTGCTCGAACAGGGCATCGCCGAGAGCGACCGCGACCTGACCCGTCTCATCTGTGACGAGACCGACCGCATCTGCCTGCTGGTCGACCGGATCGAGGCCTTCAACGAGGGGCGCCCGGCGAAGCGCGAGTCGGTGAACATCCACCAGGTGCTCGAGCATGTGAAGAAGATCGCCCAGGCCGGTTTCGCCAAGGGTCTTCGTTTCATCGAGTCCTACGATCCCTCGCTGCCGCCGGTTTCGGGCGACCGCGACCAGCTGATCCAGGTCTTTCTCAATCTCGTGAAGAACGCCGCCGAGGCCGCCCCGACCAAGGGCGGGGAAATCACCCTGACCACGGCCTATCGCCACGGCGTCCGCATGGCGGTGCCGGGCACGCGGCGGCGCCTGCGCCTGCCGCTGGAAGTCACCGTGCGCGACAATGGCGAGGGGGTTCCCCCGGACCTGAAACCCCATCTGTTCGAGCCTTTCGTCACGACGAAATCCTCGGGCACCGGCCTTGGCCTTGCCCTGGTCGCCAAGATCATCGGCGATCACGGCGGCATGGTCGAATGCGAATCCGAACCGCGACGCACCATGTTCCGTGTGCTGCTGCCGGTTGCCACCGAGTAACGAGCGAGTATCCACATGGTTGTCCCCGGCGTAACCGACGGCAATACACCGACCATCCTGATCGCTGACGATGACCGCGCGATCCGGGAAGTGCTGGACCGTGCCATCGGCCGCCTTGGTTACCATGTCCGTTCCACCGGCAACGCGGCGACGCTGTGGCGCTGGGTGTCGAGCGGGGAAGGGGACCTCGTCATCACCGACGTGATGATGCCCGACGAGAACGGTCTCGACCTGCTGCCGCGCATCAAGCGCATCCGGCCGGAAATGCCGATCATCGTCATGTCCGCGCACAACACGCTGATGACCGCGGTCAAGGCGGCGGAACGCGGCGCCTATGAATATCTGCCCAAGCCCTTCGACCTGAAGGAATTGACCACCGTCGTCCAGCGCGCCCTGACCCTGCCCAAATCGGCGGCGCCCGAGAGCAACCCGCTTGGCGATGGCGACGACAAGGTGCCGCTGATCGGCCGCTCGCCGGCGATGCAGGAGATTTACCGTGTCCTCGCCCGTCTGATGGGCACGGATCTGACGGTGATGATCACCGGCGAATCCGGCACCGGCAAGGAGTTGGTCGCCAGGGCGCTGCATCACTATGGCAAGCGGCGGAACGGCCCCTTCGTCGCCATCAACATGGCGGCGATCCCGCGCGAGCTGATCGAAAGCGAACTCTTCGGGCACGAGAAGGGCGCCTTCACCGGCGCCGCCCAGCGCAGCGTCGGCCGCTTCCAGCAGGCCGAGGGCGGCACCCTGTTCCTCGACGAGATCGGCGACATGCCGCTCGAGGCGCAGACCCGCCTGTTGCGTGTCCTGCAGCAGGGCGAATACACCACGGTCGGCGGCCGCAGTCCGATCAAGACCGATGTCCGCATCGTTTCGGCGACCCACCGCGACCTGCGCCAGCTGGTCCATCAGGGCCTGTTCCGCGAGGATCTGTTCTATCGCCTGAATGTCGTGCCCCTGCGTCTGCCACCCTTGCGCGAGCGCAGCGAGGATATTCCCGATCTTGCCCGCCACTTCCTCAATCAGGCGGTGGCGCAGGGTCTGCCCGCCAAGCTGATGGATGGCGAGGCGATGGAATTCATGAAGCGCTATCGCTGGCCGGGCAATGTCCGCGAGCTCGAGAACCTGATCCGCCGCCTCGCCGCGCTCTATGCCGAGGAGGTGATCGGCCTCGATGTCGTGAAGACCGAGCTGATCGAGCCCGAGGTGCAGTTCCGCATCGGCAATGGCGACGAGCCGGTCAGCCTGTCCGTCGCGGTCGAGCGGCACCTGGCGCGTTATTTCTCGGCCCATGACGAGGGATTGCCGCCGGCGGGGCTCTATGACCGCATCCTGCGCGAGGTCGAGCGCCCGCTGATCGAAATCAGCCTGTCGGCGACCCGGGGCAACCAGATCCGCGCCGCCGAGCTTCTGGGCCTCAACCGCAATACGCTGCGCAAGAAAATCCGCGATCTCGACATTCAGGTCCTGCGCAGCATCAAGTGATGCAATTGCATCACCCTGTGGTAATATGACAACAAGATCGTGAGTCTATGGGGCGCACCTGTGTTCATTCCGACACGGGCGGCCACGGACCGCTGGAGTTGTCTTGACCAACACCGAGAACCACCGGGCCAGTCGCGCCGCGCGCATAGAGACCTGGATCAGCAGCGGCTCGATCAGCCGGCGGCTTGTCCTGACTCTGGTGTTGCTGGCGACGGCCTCGGGAACGGCGACTTATCTGGCCCTGCGCGATCCGACCGTGCAGGAAGGCAACACGGCGCTGATCATTCCGCTGCTGCTGCTCGATCTCGTGCTCATTCTCGCCCTCGCCAGCCTCGTCGCGACGAGGCTGGTCCAGCTGTGGTGGGCGCGGCGCTCCGGCCTCGCCGGGGCCAAGCTCCATGTCCGCATCGTCGCCCTGTTCGGGGCGATCGCCGCCGTGCCGACGATTTTTCTCGGCATCGCCTCGGCGCTGTTCTTCAATCTGATCATCGATACGTGGTTTTCCGAGCGCGTACAGGGTGCCGTGTCCGACAGCGTGGTCATCGCCAAGGCCTATGTCGAGGAACACAGCAAGACGATCGAGGCCGATATTCGGGCGATGGCCAATGATGTGAACCGCAAGGCGGTGGTCATCGACAATAATCCCGACCGGTTCGGCCTGATGCTGGAAAATCAGGCGGCCGTGCGTGGCCTCGCCGAGGCGATCGTGATCAATTCGACCGGACAGGTGCTGGCGCGCACCGCGCTCAGCTTCGGCATGGAGTTCGATCGCCTGCCGCCCGGCGCGATCGACCGGGCGCAGAACGGCGAAGTCGTCATCATCACCACCGAGGACGACCGGGTGCGGGCGCTGATCCGGCTCGACTCCTTTCTCGATGCCTATCTCTATGTCGGTCGCTTCGTCGATCCCCGGGTGATCGCCTATGTCGAGCGGACCCAGGCCGCCGTCGCCGAATATTCCGAATTGCAGAAGCGACGCCTCGGCATCCAGGTCACCTTCGCCTTCGTCTTCGTTCTCGTCGGCCTGCTGATCCTGCTGACCGCGATCCTGGCCGGCCTGTGGCTGGCGACAAGGCTGGTCGAGCCGGTGGCGCGTCTGTTCGGCGCGACCGAGCGGCTGCGCGACGGCGACCTGACCGCCCGGGTGGAAACCGGCACGTCGGACGACGAGTTGTCGTCGCTCGGCCGGGCCTTCAACCGCATGGCGGGACAGATCGAAGCCCAGCATGGCGCCCTGCGCGATGCCAATCATCAGCTGGATGAAAGGCGCCGCTTCACCGAAGCGGTGCTGGCGGGCGTCTCGGCGGGCGTGCTCGGCATCGATACCGAAGGGCGCATCACCCTGCCCAACCGCTCGGCGATCGAGCTTCTCGACACCACGGCCGATCGCCTGATCGGCGAATTGATCGACGAGGTGGTGCCCGAAATGTCGGCGCTTCTGTCGGAGGCCCGGGCCCGGCCCGACCGCGAGGTGCAGGCCCAGATCAACCTGAGCCGTGGCGGCAAGTCCCGACATTTCAGCGTGCGCATCGTCGGCGAACAGTCGGGCAGGGCGGTACGGGGCTTCGTCGTCACCTTCGACGATGTCACCGACCTGGTCTCGGCCCAGCGCAACGCCGCCTGGGCCGACATCGCGCGGCGCATCGCCCATGAGATCAAGAACCCGCTGACGCCGATCCAGCTTTCGGCCGAGCGCCTGAAACGCAAATACGGCAAGGAAATCACCACCGATCCCGAAGTGTTCAATCAGTGCACCGAGACGATCATCCGCCAGGTCGGCGACATCGGCCGCATGGTCGACGAATTCTCGTCCTTCGCGCGGATGCCGACCGCGGTCTTCCGCATGGACGATCTCAGCGAACAGATCCGCCAGGCCGTCTTCCTCGCCCATGTCGCCTCGCCCGGCCTTCTGTTCGAGACCGGCCTGCCCGAGGACCCGGTTCACGCCCTGTTCGACAGCCGGCAGATCGGTCAGGCCCTGACCAATGTGCTGAAAAATGCCGCCGAGGCGATCGAGGGCCGGGATGAAACCGGTGACCTGCCCCAGGGCAAGATCGAGACTGTGCTGACGGCGGAAGCAGGCTTCGTGCAGATCGCCGTGCGCGACAATGGCCGCGGCCTGCCCGCGAACGAGCGCGACCGCCTGACCGAGCCCTATGTGACGACGCGGACCAAGGGCACCGGCCTTGGCCTCGCCATCGTCCGCAAGATCATGGAAGAGCATGGCGGCACCGTCGCCCTGTCGGATAATCCGGGCGGCGGCGCCGTCGTGACCCTGCGTTTCCCGTGGCGGCAGGAAACTGCCCTGGACGCACCCCAAGCCGAGGCGAGGACTGCGCATGGCGCGTGAAGTATTGGTGATCGACGACGAGGCGGATATCCGCGAACTCGTGGCCGGCATTCTGCAGGACGAAGGCTACGAGACGCGGACGGCCGGCAATTCGGACGAGACCCTGGCCGCGCTGGACACCCGTCTGCCGGCGCTGGTGATCCTCGACATCTGGCTGCAGGGCAGCCGCATGGACGGGCTCGAGATCCTCGACACGATCAAGCGCGCGCATCCCGACATGCCTGTGGTGATGATCTCGGGCCATGGCACGATCGAGACGGCGGTGGGCGCGATCAAGCGCGGCGCCTATGATTTCATCGAGAAGCCGTTCAAGGCCGACCGCCTGCTGCTGCTCGTGCAGCGGGCGATCGAGGCCGCGCAATTGAAGCGCGAGAACCGGGCGCTGAAGGCGCGCAGCAATTTCGACGACGAGATGATCGGCCGCTCGTCCGCCATGAACACCGTCCGGGCCATGGTCGAGAAATCGGCGCCGATGGGCAGCCGGGTCATGATCATGGGACCGTCCGGCTCGGGCAAGGAGGTGGTCGCCCGCCTGCTGCACCGTCAGTCCCGGCGGGCCGACGGCCCCTTCATCGTCGTCAATGCCGCGACCATGGCGCCCGAGCGCATGGAGGCGGAACTGTTCGGCGTCGAGGCATCCGCCAGCCCGGACGGCATGCCCCGGGTCGGCCTGTTCGAGCAGGCCCATGGCGGCACGCTGTTCCTCGACGAAGTCGCCGACATGCCGCATGAGACCCAGGCCAAGATCCTGCGCGTGCTGGTCGACCAGACCTTCGAGCGGGTCGGGGGGCGCAGTCGCGTCCAGGTCGACGTGCGGGTGGTTTCCGCCTCCGCCCGCGACCTCTACGCGGAAATCTCCGCCGGCCGCTTCCGCGAGGATCTGTTCCATCGCCTGTCCGTGGTGCCGATCCGCGTGCCGCGCCTCGCCGACCGGCGGGAGGATATTCCCGAACTCGCCGCCCATTTCATCCAGCGCATCAGCCAGGCCAACGGCATTCCGCCCCGGACCATCTCGGCCGAGGCCCTCGCGGTCATGCAGGCCTATGACTGGCCGGGCAACGTGCGCCAGCTGCGCAATGTCTGCGAACGGCTGCTGATCATGGCCACCGACGATGCCGAACAGGCGATCGGCGCCGACATGCTGCCGGCCGAGGTCGGCGGGGCGGGGCCAGCCACCTTGCGCGCCGGCGAGAATGGCGAGGTGATCATGGCCCTGCCGCTGCGCGAGGCCCGGGAAGCCTTCGAGCGCGACTATCTGCTGGCCCAGGTCGCGCGTTTCGGCAACAACATCAGCCGGACCGCGACCTTCATCGGCATGGAGCGTTCCGCGCTGCACCGCAAGCTGAAATCCCTCGGCATCGCGGTCAACGACCGGTCGCCGGGCTGATCGCCGGGCGTCTCCCCTCGAATGGGCTATTGTCGCGGCCCGGTAAAGGCTTTATCCGATGCAGCGGCCGATCCGAATCCGCGACCATGCGGCCGGATCGCCCCGCGATTTCACTTGCGGATCGATGAGAGGCTTGCCATATTTTGTGCGGTGCAGCAAAAATGTGTGTGTTGCTGCCGGATAGATTGATCGTCTCCGTTAACGATCGCCAAAGGCGGCCGAAGCGGCAAGACACAACAAAAAGAAGAAGGTGAAAGCGATGTCCGAGCGGTCTCAGAATGTTCAGGACGTGTTTCTAAACTACGTCCGCAAGAACAAGACCCCCGTCACGGTTTTCCTCGTCAATGGTGTGAAGCTGCAGGGCGTGATCACCTGGTTTGACAATTTCTGCGTGCTGCTGCGCCGGGATGGTCATATCCAGCTGGTCTACAAGCATGCGATTTCCACCGTCATGCCCGCCGCGCCGATCCAGTTGTTCGACCCGCAGGCGACCGAGGCTCCGCGCGACCATTGACCGATAATTTCGATCCCGGCGCGACCGCGAGTCACGCGCCGGCGGTGGGGCGCGCGATCGTCGTCCACCCCCATGTGCGCGGCGGCCCTCCCGGCGAGGAGTCCGCCGGCGCGTCCATGCGCCTGCCCGCGGCCCGTCTCGACGAGGCCGTCGGCCTGACCGCGGCCATTTCTCTCGATGTCGTCGAGGCGATCGAGATCGCGGTCGACAAGATCCGGCCCGCGACCTGGATCGGCACCGGCAAGGTCGAGGAGCTGAAGGCCGCCGTCGCCGCCCTCGAGGTCGACGTCGTGATCATGAACTGCGCCCTGTCGCCGGTTCAGCAGCGCAATCTCGAACGTGAACTGAAGACCAAGGTCATCGACCGCACCGGCCTCATCCTCGAGATTTTCGGCGAGCGGGCGGCGACGCGGGAAGGGCGGTTGCAGGTCGAACTGGCCCATCTGTCCTATCAGAAGAGCCGGCTGGTCCGGTCCTGGACCCACCTCGAGCGTCAGCGCGGCGGTGTCGGTTTCCTCGGCGGCCCGGGCGAGACCCAGATCGAGGCCGATCGCCGCATCCTGTCCGAGAAGATCACCCGCCTGAAGCGCGAGCTGGAGACGGTGACACGGACCCGCGAATTGCACCGGCGCAACCGCCGCAAGGTGCCGCATCCGATCGTCGCCCTGGTCGGCTATACCAACGCCGGCAAATCATCGCTGTTCAACCGCCTGACGCGGTCGGACGTGCTGGCGGCCGATCTTCTGTTCGCCACCCTCGATCCGACCATGCGCGGCGTGACCCTGCCGTCGGGCCGGCAGATCATCCTGTCCGATACCGTCGGTTTCGTCTCGGACCTGCCGACCCATCTGGTGGCCGCCTTCCGCGCGACCCTGGAAGAGGTGCTGGAAGCCGATATCATCGTTCACGTCCGCGATGTCGCCCATCCCGAGAGCGAAGCGCAGAAGGCCGATGTGCTGGCCGTGCTAGGCGATCTCGGTGTCGACACGCCGACCCAGGACGAGCGGATGATCGAGGTCCTGAACAAGATCGATCTGCTCGAGCCCGAGGAGCGGCAGCGCCTCGCCAACACGGCCGCGCGCCTGCCGGCGATCCTGCCGGTCTCGGCGCTGACGGGCGAGGGGGTCGACCATCTGCTCGACATTCTCGACGAGCGTCTGGGGCGCAATCGCCAGCTGGTCGAGCTCGACGTCGCGCTCGAAGAC
>JAOZVS010000143.1 GCA_025869435.1 Zavarzinia sp. | reverse complement strand
TTTTTACAAGCGCAAAGTCCGTTCAACACCCAACCTTGCGTCGGTGATCAGGATGAGTGAAGAATGCGCCGCGGTCATGCTCCCCATTCTGGGGGGTGGACCCGACCCGAGCCCGGAGCCGCCATGAAGGACGAAGCCATCGACACGCCCCGCCGTATCGCCTTCTGGGCCGGCATCGTCGGGGTGATCCTGGGCTGGTTCCTGATGCAGCATCTATTCGCGGAGCAGCCGGACCTCGGTCAGGCGACGATCTTCGCCATCAGCACGCTGCCGCCCTTCGCGCTCTGGGGTATCACCCTCGGCCTCGCGCAGGCCTTCGCCCGCAAGCGCAAGGCGGAATAGGCGTCGATCAAGGGGACCAGGGGCAGATCAGCTCGACACCGGTCCCTTCGAAATCCGTCACATTTCGGGTGGCGAGCCGTCCTTTGCCGACCTTCGCGATGGCCGCGATCATGCCGTCGGCGGTCGACATGGGCCGCCCCCGCCGGATGGCGTCTCCCATGATACCGCCGAAAGCGAGCGCGGCATCCTCGTTGAAGGCGAAAATCCTTCCCGAGAAACGTCGGCGCCATTCATCGAGATTACGCGCCAGTCGCCGGGCACGCTGATCGGGCGGAATTTTTGCAATACCGAAGGCAATCTCGCCGATGGTGACGGTCGGCAATGCCAATTCGGCGTCATGACTCGTCAACCAAGCGATCACGGAGGGATCGGGCGTGTGCCGAAACGTCTCGGAAACGACGTTGGTGTCGAGAAAGATCACAGGTCCGGCCCCGGATCGGGCCGCCGCGCCTCACGGATGAGCGCGTCGATGTCAAAGTCGTCCTCCTCGGCCGGGGCCGCGAGACGGGCGTAGAACGCCGAGGCGGGTTCGCCCCCCTCCTGCTGGACTGCATAGGATTCGAGGGCGCGTTCGACGATTTCGGCGATGGTTCGATGTTCCCGCCTGGCCAGACGATGAGCGAGATCGCGCGCCCTGGCGCTGCGGACGGAGAGCTGTGGCTCGGACATCGTGGCCTCCCCACTATCGAGTGGTGTAACACCACCAAGATAGGGACGGGATACGGGTCTGACAAGCCAACACCTGCCATCCAGATGGCTGAATCGCCTCGGCAAAAAGAAACCCCGCCGGGATGCGGCGGGGTTTCCGAAGGGCGGCCCGGCGATGCGCCGGGCAATCCCGAATGTGGAGCGATCAGCGCTTCGAGAACTGGAAGCTGCGGCGGGCCTTGGCCTTGCCGTACTTCTTGCGCTCGACCACGCGGCTGTCGCGGGTCAGGAAGCCGCCGGCCTTCAGGACCGAGCGCAGCTCGGGTTCCTGATAGGTCAGGGCCTTGGAGACACCGTGACGGACGGCGCCGGCCTGGCCCGACAGGCCACCACCGGAGACGGTCGCGTCGATGTCATACTGACCGACGCGGTTCGCGACCTGGAACGGCTGGTTCAGCAACATGCGCAGGACCGAACGGGCGAAATAAACGCCGATGTCGCGGCCATTGATCGTGACCTTGCCGGTGCCGCGCTTCACCCAGACGCGGGCGACCGCGTTCTTGCGCTTGCCGGTCGCGTAGGTGCGGCCCTTGGCGTCCACGGCCTTCTTGGCGTCGGCGGTGTTGCTCGGGGTGGCGGCGGTCGCCTGACCGCTGGTCAGGGTGCGCAGATCCTGGAGGGTACGGGGAGCCTGATTGTCGGCCATGACCTACCTCTTGTTCTTCGGGTTCAGCGCGCCGACGTCGAGGACTTCGGGCTGCGAACCGAGATGCGGATGACTGGGGCCGGCATAGACGCGCAGATTGGACATCTGCTGACGGCCGAGAGGGCCGCGCGGAACCATGCGTTCCACGGCCTTCATCAGCACGCGCTCGGGATGCTTGCCGTCGAGGATCTGGCCCATCGTGCGCGACTTGATGCCGCCCGGATGGCCGGTGTGCCAGAAGAATTCACGGTTCTCGCGCTTGCGGCCCGTGAACTGCACCTTCTCGGCGTTGATCACGATGACATTGTCACCCATGTCGACATGGGGCGTGAAGGTGGCAAGATGCTTGCCACGCAGGCGGTTGGCGACGATGGAGGCGAGGCGGCCGACGACGAGGCCTTCGCCATCGATCACCACCCACTTCTTCGTCACTTCCGCGGGTTTTGCGGAATAGGTCTTCATTGATCAGAAACCTCTGCTGTCGGGCGAACCCGGCGAAGGCCGGCATATAGACAGAGCCGGACGCTTATTGCAAGAGGTTCCACGCAAGCAAAATCAGCCACTTACCAATGCGGTATCATGTTACCGCGCCTTAAGTGACTGATTTTCCCCGATCTGCTTACTCCGGTATATTGATACCGCGCTGTACCGCCGGACGCGCCCCCACCAGCTCCAGCCAGGCCGAGACGCCCGGCAGCTGGTCGAGGTCGACGCCCAGGAAACCGCCCAGCTTGGCCCAGGGGTAGGCCGCCATGTCGGCGATCGAATAATCCGTGCCACCAAGGTAGGGACTGGCGGAAAGCCTCGTCTCCATCACCTTGAAGATCCGGCTCACCTCGCCCGAGAATCGCTCGATCGGATAGGTCTGCGGCTCGCCCTGATAGTTCCGGAAGTGGAACAACTGGCCCATCATCGGGCCGATGGACGCCATCTGAAAGAACAGCCATTCGAGGACCGCGACCCGCTCCGCCGTGCCCGGTGCCGGCAGGAAACGGCCATGTTTCTCGGCCAGATAGATGAGGATGGCGCCCGACTCGAAAACCACCTGACCGTTGTCGATATCCTTGATCACCGGAATCTTGTTGTTCGGGTTCATCGCCAGGAATTCGGGCTTGAACTGGTCACCCTTGCCGAGGTCGACCATGATCGCCTCATAGGGCTCGCCCAGCTCCTCGAGCATGATCGAGACCTTGCGACCGTTCGGAGTCTTCGACGTATAGAGTTCGATCATCGTCTAATTCCGCTATGGAAACCTGCCGGTCTAGCCTTGCCCCAAGGCGCAAGAGCCGCCAAGGGCAAAACAATGAGGGAGGATCAGCCATGCATGGGGCAGACAACGGCGCTTTGGTGCTGCGCCGGGACGACGACGGGATATCCACCCTCACCCTGAACCGGCCGGCGTCGCGCAACGCGCTGTCGATGGCGATGATGGCCGCCCTGATCGACCATCTCGACGCGCTGGATGCCGATACATCGGTAAAGGTCGTCGTCATCGCCGCCGAGGGCCCCGCCTTCTGCGCCGGCCACGACCTGAAGGAAATGCGCGGCCTCGGCCAGGATGCCGGGAAACTCGGTGCCGTCTTCGCCCGCTGCAGCCAGCTGATGCGGCGGATGCAGAGCCTGCGTCAGCCGGTGATCGCCCGCGTCCACGCCATGGCGACCGCCGCCGGTTGCCAGATCGTCGCCACCGCCGATCTCGCCATCGCGGCGGAGGGTGTTCGATTCGCGACGCCGGGCGTGAACATCGGCCTGTTCTGCTCGACGCCCATGGTCGCCCTCACCCGCAATATCGGGCGGAAGCAGGCGATGGAAATGCTGCTGACCGGCGAGACGATCGATGCCGCCACGGCCGAGCGTTTCGGCCTGATCAATCGGGCGGTGCCGGCGGTCGAACTCGACGACGCGGTGCTGGCGCTGGCCCGCCGCATCACCTCGAAATCCCCCCTCACCCTCGCCATCGGCAAGGAAGCCTTCTACCGCCAGGCGGAGATGCCGACGACGGAAGCCTATGCCTATGCCTCGGAAGTCATGACCCGCAACATGCTGGCCCGCGACGCCCAGGAGGGCATCGGCGCCTTCATCGAAAAACGCGAGGCGGTATGGACCGGGTGCTGAGCGCCCCTCAGATCAAACCGGCGAGGGGCGAACTCGGGTCGGCGTAGAGCTTCCGCGGCATCCGGCCGGCGCGATAGGCAAGGCGGCCGGCCTCGATCGCCGCCTTCATCGCCCGGGCCATCAGGATCGGGTGCTTCGCCCCGGCGATCGCGGTGTTCATGAGGACGGCGTCACAGCCCAGTTCCATGGCGACCGCGGCGTCCGAAGCCGTGCCGACGCCGGCGTCGACGAGAACGGGCACTTTCGCTTCCTCGATGATCAGGCGAATGTTCACCGGGTTCTGCACGCCGAGGCCGGAGCCGATGGGCGCCGCCAGGGGCATGATGGCGCAGCAGCCGATCTCTTCCAGCCGCTTGGCCGCGATCGGATCATCGGCGCAATAGACCATGACCTCGAAACCGTCCTTCACCAGCACTTCGGCGGCGCGCAGGGTCTCGGGCATGTTGGGGTAGAGCGTCTTCACATTGCCGAGGACCTCGAGCTTCACGAGGTTCCAGCCCCCCGCCTCCCGGGCGAGGCGCAGGGTGCGGATCGCATCTTCGGCGGTGTAGCAGCCGGCCGTGTTGGGCAGGAAGGTGTAGACCTTGGGGTCGAGGTAATCGACCAGCATGGGGGCACCCGGCGTCGCCAGATTGACCCGGCGCACGGCGACCGTGACGATCTCTGCGCCCGAGGCGGCGATGGCGTCGCGGGTTTCCTCGAAATCCTTGTATTTGCCGGTGCCGACCAGAAGCCGCGACGTGAAGCTGCGCCCCGAAATCACCAGCGGGTCCTCGGCCCCCATGTCCGCCTCGCCCCCCCCGATGAAGTGCACCACCTCGATCCGGTCGCCGTCCGCGAGAATCACGGCATCGAAGGTGGACCGGGGCACGATTTCCAGGTTGCGCTCCACCGCGACCTTGCTACGGTCCAGGCCGAGCAGGCCGATCATCGCCGCGACGGTCGCATGATCCGGCAGGGTCATGGTGTCGCCATTGATCGTGATATTCATCGTCGCCTCGCGCCCGTCGATTCCGTGCGACAGATATAGGCGATCGACGGGCCGGAGTTAACCTTTTGGTGAGGCCGGGATGACAGACTTTCGTGGCCAAGTTACCGCAGGTGAGTCCGTGGAAAGCAGCGCTGTACAGCTGAAAGCCGTCATCGACACAGCGGTGGATGGAATTGTCATCATCGACGGCCAGGGTGCGATCAGCCTGTTCAGCAAGGCCTGCGAAGGCCTGTTCGGCTATAGCCACGAAGAGGTCGAAGGACGGAACCTGAGCCTGCTGATATCGCCGGCCGGAACGGGCGACACCACGGTATCGGACGTCGGCGCCATCATCGGCATCAGCCGCGAGACCACGGGCCGGCGCAAGGATGGCTCGACCTTCCCGATGGAGCTTTCGGTCGGCGAGGCCGAGTCCGACGGCGACACGGTCTATGTCGGCATCATCCGCGACATCACCAACCGCAAGCGGAACGAGGAAGACCTGCGCACCTCGGAAGCGACCCTGCGGGCGGTGATCGAGACGGCGGTCGACGGCGTGATCATCATCGATCCCCAGGGCCTCATCCAGATCTACAATTCCGCGTGCCAGCGCCTGTTCGGCTATGGCCCGGGCGAAGTGATCGGCCGCAACATCCGTATGCTGATGCCCGCGCCCTACCGCGAGGAGCACGACGGCTATATCTCCAATTATCACCGCACGGGCACGCGCAAGATCATCGGCATCGGCCGCGAAGTGGTGGGCCAGCGCAAGGACGGCTCGACCTTCCCCATGGAACTCTCGGTCGGCGAGGCCGTGGCGGCGGGCAAGAAAGTCTTCGTCGGCATCATCCGCGATATTTCCGAGCGGATCGAGGCCATGGAAGCGGTGAGCAGCGCCAAGCAGGCCGAAGCCGCCAATCGCGCGAAATCGGATTTCCTCGCCACCATGAGCCACGAGCTGCGGACGCCGATGAACGGCATCCTCGGCATGACCGGGCTCCTCCTGGACACGCCGCTGACCGCCGAACAGCGCGACTACGCGGAAGCCGTGCTGAAGTCGGGCGAGACCCTGCTGACCCTCCTCAACAATATTCTCGACCTGTCCAAGATCGAGGCCGGCCGATTCGAGCTTTACGATCGCAAGTTCGACCCCAATGAGGTGCTGGACGGCATCGCGGCGGTCTGGGAGAGCCAGGCCAACCGCAAGGGGCTGGAATTCTTCGTCACCAACGACCTGCGCGGCGTCTCGACCCTGATCGGCGACCCGGACCGGCTGCGCCAGATCCTGGTCAACCTCGTCTCCAACGCCGTGAAATTCACCTCCTCCGGCTTTGTCGCCCTTCGCGTGAAGCGCGAGGCGGCGATGGGCGAGAAGGTCGTGCTGCGATTCGAGGTGAAGGATTCCGGCATCGGCATCGCCGATGACGTCCAGCCCCGGCTGTTCCGCAAGTTCGAACAGGCCGACGCCGCGACGGCGCGCAATTACGGCGGCTCGGGCCTTGGCCTCGCCATCTGCCGGCAGCTGACCGAAATGATGGGCGGCCATATCGGCCTCGTCAGCGCGCCGGGACGCGGCTCCACCTTCTGGATCACCCTGCCCTTCGATGTCGTCGAGGACGAGGACCAGCCCGGTCGCAAGCTGCGTGACGCCACCGGCAATGCTGATGCGGCGACTGCGGTTGTCGCCGACAAGTCCTTGAATATCCTCGTCGCCGAGGATCATCCCTATAATCAGAAGCTGATGCTCGCCCGGCTGGGCAGCGCGGGCCACCGGGTGGTCATCGCCAATGACGGCGCCGAAGCGCTGGTCAAGGCCAGGGCCGAAGTGTTCGACATCATCCTGATGGATGTGCGGATGCCCGGCATGGACGGCATCCAGGCGACGGCCGCGATTCGGCTTCTGCCGCCGCCCCACGGCACCGTTCCCATCATCGCGGTGACCGCCCACGCCATGCGCGGCGACCGCGAGCGCTACATCGAAGCCGGCATGGACGACTATGTCTCCAAGCCCGTGGACTTCGGCGCGCTGTTCCAGATCGTCCAGAAGATCCTGGAACACGGGCGGATCGCCTGAATTCCAGCCGTTTTCCGCCCTTCGCGGGCTGATCGAGGCACGGTGTTTGCACCCGCTCACCGCACACGGTAATGTGCGGCAGCCGCGCGAGCGGTGATTCATCACGCAGCCGGCATCGCCGGCGCAACAGCCGGGGGCGGCAATGCGGCCGATCGTTCTGGTTCTGAACGGACCGAACCTCAATCTTCTGGGGCAGCGGGAGCCGCATATCTATGGCCGCGACACGCTGGCCGGCATAAAGGCCATGGTGGAAGCCTGGGGAGAGGGATTCGGCCTCGAGGTCGAATTCCATCAGAGCAACCACGAAGGCGAGCTGATCGACCTCATCCACGGCGCGAGAGGCCGGGCGACCGGCATCATCATCAACGCCGGCGCCTATACCCACACATCGATCGCGATCATGGACGCCCTTCTCGGGGCGGAAGTGCCGACGATCGAAGTGCATCTGTCCAACATCTTCAAACGGGAAGCCTTCCGTCATCATTCCTATGTCGCCCTGGCGGCGAGAGGTGTGATCTGCGGTCTTGGTGTCCAGGGCTACCTGCTCGCTCTCGAGGCGATCAAGGGCCTGGTGGCGCAAGACCTGCCCCCGCGCAATTGACCGGTGGGCCGGAACACGCGCGAGGCTATCCCCTGCAAATCGGAGAATTTACTTGGTTGCCAAGATGTCGCTCGACAAGACGCTGATCCGCGAGCTCGCAGAGCTTCTGGTCGAAGCCGATCTGACCGAGATCGAGGTCACGGAAAGCGGCCGGTCCATTCGGGTCGCCCGTCAGGTGACCATGGTCACCAGTGCCGCCGTGGCCGCTCCGGCGGCGATCGCCGCCCCCGTGTCGACCGTTGCCCCCGCGGGCGCCGGCAATCCCGCGCCCGCCATCTCGGGCACGCCGGTCACCTCGCCCATGGTCGGCACGGCCTATCTCGCGCCTGAACCGGGCGCGGCCAACTTCATCAAGGCCGGCGACCGTGTCAGCAAGGGCCAGACCCTGCTGATCGTCGAGGCGATGAAGACCATGAATCCGATCCCGGCCCCGCGCGACGGCGTGGTGCAGAAGCTCGGCGTCGAAAACGGTCAGCCGGTCGAATATGGCGAGATCCTGGTCGTCCTCGAGTAAGGACGGGAGCCGCCCCATGTTCGACAAGGTCATGATCGCCAACCGCGGCGAAATCGCGCTGCGGATCCACCGGGCCTGCAAGGAAATGGGCATCGCCACCGTGGCGGTCCATTCCACCGCGGATGCCGACGCCATGCATGTCCGCCTCGCGGATGAGAGCGTGTGCATCGGCCCGCCGCCCTCGAACAAGAGCTACCTGAACATTCCGGCCCTGATCTCGGCCGCCGAGATCACCAACACGGATGCCATCCACCCCGGCTATGGCTTCCTGTCGGAAAACGCCAAATTCGCCCAGATCGTCGGCGAGCACGGCATCACCTTCATCGGCCCCCGGCCCGAGCACATCCGCATGATGGGCGACAAGATCGTCGCCAAGAAGACGGCCAAGGCGCTCGGCATTCCGGTCGTTCCCGGCTCGGACGGCGGGGTCACCGACGAAGGTCAGGCGATGGAAATCGCCAGGGACATCGGCTTTCCCGTCCTGATCAAGGCGGCGGCCGGCGGCGGTGGACGCGGCATGAAGGTCGCGCGCAGCGTCGACGAACTGGCGATCGCCCTGTCGACCGCGCGCTCGGAAGCCAAGGCGGCTTTCGGCGACGACGCGGTCTATATCGAGAAATATCTGGGCCAGCCGCGCCATATCGAAATCCAGGTCATCGCCGACAGCCACGGCAACGTCTGCCATCTGGGCGAGCGCGACTGTTCCCTGCAGCGCCGTCACCAGAAGGTGCTGGAGGAAGCCCCCTCGCCCGCCCTCAACGCGGACGAGCGCGGCCGCATCGGCAATATCGTCGCCGATGCCATGCGCAAGCTGGGCTATCTCGGCGTCGGAACGGTCGAATTCCTCTACGAGAACGGGGAATTCTATTTCATCGAGATGAACACCCGCCTGCAGGTGGAACATCCGATCACCGAAGCGATCACCGGCATCGATCTGGTGCGCGAGCAGATCCGCATCGCGGCGGGCGCGCCCCTGTCCTTCACCCAGGACGAGGTGGTGTTTTCCGGCCATTCCATCGAATGCCGCATCAACGCCGAGAATCCGGAGACCTTCACCCCGTCGCCGGGCCAGATTCTCGAGTACCACCCGCCGGGCGGCCCGGGCGTGCGCATCGATTCGGGCGCCTATACCGGCTATCGCATTCCGCCCTATTACGACAGCCTGATCGGCAAGCTGATCGTCCACGGCAAGAGCCGGAACGAATGCCTGATGCGGTTGCGCCGGTCGCTCGATGAATATGTCATCGGTGGCATCGAGACGACGATCCCGCTGCACCAGCGGCTGATCGGCGAGCCCGATTTCATGAATGGCGACTATCACATCCATTGGCTGGAGCAGTTCATCGAGCGTAACCGGCGCCACGAGGACTGACGAGATTCCGGCCGGCGTTCCCGTCCGGCCGGAAATCCGCTAGGCTGCGGGGGCATGAGCGAGTTGCTGACCCCCACCATCCTTTTGCGGGCCTATGCCGCCGGGATCTTCCCGATGGCCGATCATGTCCATGATCAGGACCTGTTCTGGGTCGATCCCGAATGGCGGGGCATCCTGCCCCTCGATCATTTCCACATCCCGCGCAGCCTGGCCAAGGTCATCCGGCAGGGCGGGTTCGAGGTCTCGATCGACCAGGATTTCGAGGCCGTGATCGCCGCCTGCGCCGCCTCGGCCACCGGGCGGCGCACGACCTGGATCAGCCATCGCATCCGCCATCTCTATACCGATTTGTTCAGGACCGGCCACGCCCATTCGGTCGAGGCCCGGCTGGGCGGCCGGCTGGTGGGCGGGCTCTACGGCGTCCGGCTGGGGGCCGCGTTCTTTGGCGAAAGCATGTTCAGCCGCGAGACCGATGCCTCGAAGGTCGCCCTCGTCCATCTGATCGCCCGGCTGCGCAAGGGCGGCTTCACCCTGCTGGACACCCAGTTCGTGACCGATCATCTAAAACGGTTCGGGGCGCTGGAAGTTCCACGCGACCAGTATCGCCGCCTGCTGGCCGCCGCGCTGAACGCGCCGGCGGGCGATTTCCTCGCCCTGCCTCAGGGCTTGCCGGGGGCCGACATCCTGCAGGCCGTCACCCAGACATCGTAAACCGGGTGCTCCAGCGCCGAAAGCGCCGGACTCGACGCGAACATCCAGCCCGAAAACACGGGCAACGGATCATGACCCGGCGGCGTATCGGAGATTTCGAGGAAGGCCGAGGTTTCGGGCTTCTCGTCCGGCGGCGCGGTGATGCACTGGCGGACATGGATGGTCAAGGTGCCGAAGGTGGCGCTGCCGTCCAGTGGCACTTCGATCACCGAGGTCCGGGCCGAAACCTTATCCAGCCCCTGCAGGATGACACCCGTCACGACACCGCCGACAGCGGGAGCCGGCAGGGCCGGAACATCGGCCGGCGGGGCCGCGGGTTCGATATCGGTCGGAACATCCTCGGTCGGCGGCACGGCGTCGGCCGGGGCCGGTTCCGCGATCTGCGCCCATGCCGTCAAGGGCATGGCCAGCGCCAGAACCGCGATCAGGGCAAGAGCGCGACCGCCTGTCATGATGTCAGTTGCCGCCGCTGGCCGGCGCGGCTCCCTGGCTTTCGGTCGAGCCGAAAACGGCACGGCTGATCAGCCCCATGAGATCGACCGAACTTTGCGTGTATTTGATTTCGCCACCGGGCGCGATCACCTTGTCGCTGCCACCCGGCTCGATCGCGATATAGGCGCCGCCCAGCAACCCTTCGGAGGCGACCTTGGCCGAACTGTCGTCCGGCAGTTCGATCGCGGCCGACATGCTGAGGCTGATTTTCGCGCGATAGGTGGCGGGATCGAGATCCTGCCCGGTAACGCTGCCGACCTTGATGCCGCTGATGCGGACATCGGCACCGATGGGCAGGCCGTCCACCCGATCGAATTTCGCCGTCAGCGCATAGCCGCCGCCGCCTTTGTGTCCCACCGTCGAATAGGCGAAGACAAGAAAGACCGCCGCCACGCCGATAACGACGGCACCGATCAGGGTCTCGACCAGATTGGAATTCATGACTGGGAATTTCCCTCGGCTTTGCGGCGAAAGCGCGGCGAGCGCGTCACGACGGCGTCCAGGGCTCGTAGTCGCCAACGGCCCGGGCACGGTGGCCATCGGTCGCCAGGCTGCCCGCCGGGTGATAGGCCGCGGCGGTGCCGGTCAGATTGGGGTGATGGGGCTTTTCCCAGACCTTGGTCGGCAGCGGCTTTTCCGAGGGCGGCGCGTCGCTGAGACCATGGAGCCAGGCGTGCCATTCCGGCGGAACGCGGGTCGCCTCGATCTCGCCGTTATACATCACCCAACGGCGGTCGCCGCCGCGTTCGCGGTAATAGCGATTGCCCTGCTCGTCCTTGCCGACCTGCTCGCCCTTGCGGGACGTGAACAGGGCCGTGCCGAGCGTGGAATCGTGCCACCAGGTCAGGGCGCGCAAAAGGAAGTTCATGGCGGATCCGTATGTACAGGCCTACCCCGACCTTCTACCGCGCCGGGGCCTTATATGGCAAATGCGAAAGGGCCGGGCCGCCCCCGCAATTGGTCAGGCAGGCTCACTTCACGACGACCGGCAACCCCGCGACGATGAACAGCACGCGGCCAGCCCTCGCCGCGATTCGCTGGTTCAGGCGCCCCGCGGCATCGCGAAAGGCCCGGGCCAGCGCGTTTTCCGGCACGATGCCGAGACCGACCTCGTTGGCGACGAGAACCACCGGCGCCTTTCGCATCGACAGCGCGTCAAAGAATGCCTCGAGGGCGGCCGAGACATCCCGTTCGCCCAGCATCAGATTGGTCAGCCACAGGGTCAGGCAATCGACCAGCACGGGCGATTCCGCCGCCGCCGAGCGCAATGCGCCGGCAAGATCGAGGGGCGAGTCGATGGTGATCCACCCCCCCTCGCCGGTCACCGCCCGCTCGGCCCGGTGATGAGCGATCCGGGTTCGCATTTCCTCGTCCCAGGCCTCGGCGGTCGCGACATAGGTCCAGGGCGCGGCGCCAGCCTCCCGCACCAGCGCCTCGGCATGGCGGCTCTTGCCCGAGCGGGCGCCGCCCAGCACCAGGGTGACATGGGGCCAGGCCCCGTCGCCGGCCGCGCTCACCGCTTCAGCGCCGTTACTTCGATCTCGATCTTCATGCGGGGATCGGCCAGCCCGCTCACCAGCATGGTGGCCGCTGGGCGGATCTCGCCCAGCCATTGGCGCAGGATCGGCCAGCAGGCGGGGAAATCATCGGCGTTCGGCAGGTAATAATTGACGCGGACGACATCGGCCATGGCCGTCCCCGCCTCGGCGAGCGCCGCCGCGATATTGCGCAGGGCCTGGTCGCATTGGCCGGCGACATCCCCGACAATGGTCATGGCCGCGTAATCGAAACCCGTGGTGCCCGAAACGAAGACCCAGTCGCCCTGCACCACGGCGCGGGAATAGCCGATCTCCGCCTCGAAGCGGGAGCCGGAGGAAATCAGTCGTCGCTCGCTCATGTCATGCCCCTTTCCGGCGCAGGCGATTCACCGCCTCGTCGAGGGCGGAGAGGAAGGTGGAGCGATCGCGGGCGGAGAAGGCCCGGGGACCACTGGTCACCTCCCCCGCCGCGCGGAGTTCCGTCATCAGGTTGCGGGTGGCGAGCGCGAGGCCCATGCCCGCCTCGGTGAAGGGCCGGCCGCTGGGCGCGATCGCCGTCGCCCCCGCCTTCACCGCCCGCGCCGCCAGGGGCACATCCGCCGTCACCACGATCGAGACGGCGTCGGCCCGCTCCGCGATCCAGTCGTCCGCCGCATCGAAGCCGTCGCTGACGATCACCCGCTCGAACAGGGGATTGCGCGGCAGGTTGATGAAACTGTTGGCGATCACGATCACCGGAACATTGTAACGCTCGGCGACCTTGAACACCTCGGGTTTCACCGGGCAGGCGTCGCCGTCGACGAGAATGGTCAGGACCCCGTTCATCGGAACGGCGGCTCGTCGAAGGAGCGCAGCTTGCGGGAATGCAGCATGTCCTGCCGCGTGCGCAGGAGGTCGAGCGCGGTCAGGCCGATGACCAGATGCTGCGCCACCGCCTTCTCGTAAAAGGCATTGGCGGCGCCGGGCAGCTTGATCTCGCCGTGCAGGGGCTTGTCGGAGACGCAGAGCAAGGTGCCATAGGGTACGCGCAGCCGGTAGCCATTGGCGGCGATCGTGCCGCTTTCCATGTCGAGGGCGACGGCGCGGGAGAGGTTGATCCGCCGGCTTTCCAGCGTGTAGCGAAGCTCCCAGTTGCGATCGCCGTTGGTGACCACCGTGCCGGTGCGCAGCCGCTCCTTCAGCGCGTCTTCCGCTTCGCCGGTGACCATGGCCGCGGCATCCTGCAGCGCGACCTGAACTTCGGCCAGGGCGGGAATGGGAATATCCGGCGGCAGAAGCTCGTCGAGGATGCGGTCCTGCCGCAGGTAGGCATGGGCGAGGACATAATCGCCGATCTGCTGCGACTGGCGCAGGCCGGCGCAGTGACCGACCATCAGCCAGCAGTTGGGGCGCAGCGCCGCGAGGTGATCGGTGATGTTCTTGGCGTTGGACGGGCCGACGCCGATATTGATCAGCGTCACCCCATGCCCGTCCCGGGCGACCAGGTGATAGGCCGGCATCTGGAAGCGGTGCCAGGGGCTGGCGGCGATCAGCGCCTCCGCCGTCTCGGGCGGCGTGCCGCGATCGATCCGCGCGCCACCGGGCAGCACGAGGGCGGTATAGGCGCTGTCCTCGGCGAGGCGGGCCAGGCCCCAGCGGACGAATTCATCGACATAGCGATGGTAATTGGTCAGCAGGATCCATTTCTGCACATGGCGCCAGTGACCGCCGGTGTAATGCACCAGCCGTCGCAGCGAAAAATCGATCCGCACCGCGTCGAACAGGGCCAGCGGCCGGGGTTCGTCCGGCAGGGCCACCCATTGGCCGTCCGGCACTTCGTCACCGACGAGGGACAGATCCGGCCTCGGGAAATGCAGGCCGAGTTCGGCCGCCGAGACGCCGGCGCGGGCGATCTCCTCCACCCGCTCGATCACGTAAGGATAGGGAATTTCAAGCTCGCCAGGCAGCACCTCGATCTCGGCGCCAAATTCCTCGACCAGGGGGGTGAGCTGTTCGAGGAGATAGGCACGGAAATGCCGGGGCTGGGTGATCGTGGTCTCGTAGACGCCGGGGCGCTGGAACTTGGCGAAAGCCCGGCGGTTGCGCGTCGCCCCGCCCAGCTGAAGACAGGTCACCCGCAACAGGGGGTAGCGAAAAGCCCGGCGCTCCTCGGCGGTGGGAACCGTGCGATCCGCCAGATAGCGGTCCACCGCCGTCGTCAGCGCGTGAACCGCTTCGCCATAAAGCACATCGAGCCGGTCGACCGCGGCCTCAGGTGTCAGCAAGGAATCGCCCCCTGGTTTCCATCAGGGGGCCATTCTGGCCCTGCCGTGGCGGCACCGCTACCTCTGCGTCCAGCTGCCGTCCTCGGCCTGGAACCAGGTGCCCTTGGGCGCCGACTTGATGATCTCCAGCGCATAGATCTTGCCGACCGCCTCGACCGGCACGGATTGCGCCTTGGACCTTTCGGTATAGAGCGCGCGGCGCTCGACATTCACCCGCTCGACGAGGGCGACGATGTCCGCGCTGGCGCCCGGGCGGGCCACGGCATAGCCGTCGTAACGCTCGCCCACCGTGCCGGCGGCGCGCGGCGCGTCGAGCGGGCGGGCCTGGGCCAGGGCGAGCGAAGGCGCCAGGGCGATGCCGGCGACCGCCAGCAGCAGAAGCCGGCGCTTCGGCTCAAAAGATCGACTTGGTTTCCACATCTTCCTTGGCCTTTTCCTCGATATGCAGACGCACGTCGGCATCGAGCTTGATGTTGAGGTTGATGGTGATCGGCTCCCGAGGGGCGACCACCTCGACCCGGGGCGTGCAGGCCGCGGCCATGAGCGCGGCGGGCATAAGGCGGAGGGGGATCCTCGCGCGATCCATTGGCGAATCCGTCACTGTTGCAGCCTCCCTGTTGCCCGGCCCAAGAGATCCTGCGCCGACCTTAGGCCGAGCAAGATGAGATCGGCAAGCCGGGCGAAATTGCTCTCGAGCCTGATGTTGAAATTGAAGGGCTGCCCCGGCAGCAATACGGGGTTGCCCCCCGCCATCTTCAGGAGCACATAGCCCTCACCCTCGGCCGCCTTGGCGAATTCGATGGCGAGGCTGTCGTAATGGAAATCGGACAGCGCCTGCAGGGTCAGTTCCATTTCCCGCCCCGCGGCGGCGATTTGCGGCGGCAGGTTGCCGGGCCGATAGGACAACGTGCCCGGCCCCTGGGCCTTCAGCGCGCCATCGGTCAGCACCAGCCTGTCGCCCGCGACCTCGATCGGGATGCGGCCGTCGAGGAAGCCGGTGCCCGACAGGCCGTCGAGGCCGAGAACGCGGGTCACCTCGGCGAGATCAAGATGCTCCACCTCGATGACGGTGCTGATCGCCGGGCGATCGAGGGTCGCGGTGAAGGCGCCGCTGGTCAGCGTGCCACCGGCGGCGCGGATCGTGACCGTATCGACCTTGAGGGCGGGTTTCGCCAGCAGCTGGCCGGTGAATTCGACCACCGCGCTTTCGCCCCCGCTCGTCACGGTGGCGGTCACGCGCTGGCGCGGCGCCGTCGTCAGGGGCCAGGGACGGGTGATCCTGATCGTGCCGTTCAATGCGCTGACGTTCGCCGTCTCGCCGACAAACCCGAGATCATCGAGGGCGAGGGCCAAATCCGATGCCAGTTTGCCGTCCTGCCATGTCAGTTTGCCCGACAGGCCGACGCCGCCGGAAATCTTGCCGGGCATCGAACCCAGTCGCGGACTGATATCGACCGGCTGCAGGTCGCCGGACGCGAAACGCACCGGCGGCAAGGCCAGGGTCGCCGTGAGGGCGGCGCTTGCCATGTCGTATCGCCCGGCGATGTCGAGCGTGACATTGCCCAGGGTCAGGGGCGTGGTTTTCAGGGAAAACTCCACGGTATCGCCCACGAGGCCGGCTTGGCCCGACAGGCTTACCGGAATCAAGAGCGGCGGCTGCTGAAGGTTCCGCAGGACCGCCCCCGTCACGGTCGTTTCAAGGCCCGCATCGGTCAGTCGCAGGCTGATCGCGGCATCGGACAGGGCCCAGGGCAGACCCGGCAGGTCGATCGCAACAGCGGCGAGCTCAAGGCCGAGCCCCCCTGCCGCCGGCAGATCCAGCGCGAGTTTGCCTGCCGTGAGCGCGGCCTTGCCCGGCGGCCCCTCGACCGAAGCCGTCAAGACATCCGCCGCGACATGATTGCCGGCAAGGGAAAGCGTGGTCGAGGCCACGACACGCCAGCTATCCGCGCCCGAGCGATAGGTGACGCGGGCACCGTCAAGCGCCAGGGCGCCGATGTCGATGCCCGAAGCGCCACCCCCCGAAGCATCTCCCCCCGCAGCGTCGCCGGTTCCGGGGGCGATCAGCGGCCGGCCGCCGGCCTCCAGCCCCGATGGACCATCCGCCAGATCAAGATCGAGCCCGGCGAGGGTAATGGTGCCGACGCGCCCGTCGAGCAGGGCCGACAATTCGAAATCGACCGCCAGATGCTCCGCCGCGATGGCCCCGCCGCGCAACCGAAGGGCGGAGACATCGATCCGGGTGAAATCCACCCGGTCGAGCGAGAAGGCGACGGGACCGAAGCCCTGCCCGTCGATGACACGAACGAGAATCACCCGGGCGAGATCCACCCGCCAGATCCAGGCCGCGAGACCGAATCCGGCCGTCAGGACCAGCAGGATCGCCAGTCCGGCGGCGAGAATGCGCGCCCATGGGGTGCGGCGCCTTGTCTGTGTGTCCTTGTTCACCCGGTGATCCTATCATCATGGGCGCCGCGACAGGACCGGCCTCGCGGATTTTTCACGAAGACCACGCCCGGGGTGGTCCTGCCGCCCCAAAAGTGCAACGCTGCGGGTGTCGCCACCGCCAGGGAAAGGGGGTCATGGGTCGCCATGACAGCAAGTTCCAGCGAAACGCCCGCTCGGTCTGAAGGTGCGGTCGTCGCCGTTCGCGGCGCCGTGGTGGATGTCCGGTTCGAGGCGGCCGCCCTGCCGCCGGTTCATTCGGCGCTCACCGTGCTCTGGGACCGGCCCGAACCCCTCGTGCTCGAAGTTCACGGCCATGTTTCCGGCGACGTCGTGCGGGCGATCGCGCTGCAGTCGACCTCTGGTCTTGCCCGGGGCATCCGCGTCCTCGCCAGCGGCAAACCGCTTGAAGTGCCGGTCGGGCCGGCGGTGCTCGGCCGTCTCCTGGATGTCGTTGGCAATATCAGGGACCTGGGCGCGCCCCTGCCCGAGGACACGCCGAGGCGCGGCATTCACAACCCGCCCCCGGCTCTCAAGGACGAAACCAGCACGACCGATATTTTCGAGACCGGGATCAAGGTGATCGATCTCCTGTCGCCGCTCTCCCGGGGGGGCAAGGCGGCCATGTTCGGCGGTGCCGGCGTCGGCAAGACCGTGCTCGTCATGGAACTGATCCATGCCATGGTCGAGAAATACAAGGGCACATCGGTCTTCGCCGGCATCGGTGAGCGCTCGCGCGAAGGCCACGAATTGCTGACCGACATGCAGGGCTCGGGCGTGCTGGCCCGCACCGTGCTGGTCTATGGCCAGATGAACGAGCCGCCGGGGGCGCGCTGGCGCCTGCCCCAGACCGCCCTGAGCATCGCCGAATATTTCCGCGACGAGCGGCACCAGAATGTTCTGTTGCTGATGGACAATATCTTCCGCTTCGTCCAGGCCGGGGCCGAGGTCTCCAGCCTGCTCGGCCGGTTGCCGTCGCGCGTCGGCTATCAGCCGACCCTGGCGACCGAGGTCGCCGCCCTCGAGGAGCGGATCGCTTCCGTTGCCGGGGCGGCGGTCACGGCGATCCAGGCGGTCTATGTTCCAGCCGATGATTTCACGGACCCTGCCGTGACCGCGATTTCCAGCCACATGGACAGTACCATCGTGCTGTCCCGCGCCCTGGCCGCTGAGGGTTTCTATCCGGCGGTCGACCCCCTCGCCTCGTCCTCGGTGCTGCTCGATCCGCTGGTGGTCGGGGAGGAGCATTACCGGATCGCCGAACAGGCGCGGGAAGTTCTCGCCCGCTTCAAGGACCTGCGCGACATCATCGCCCTCCTCGGGATCGAGGAACTGGGCAGCGCCGACCGGCTGGTGGTGCGGCGGGCCCGCCGCCTGCAGCGCTTCCTCAGCCAGCCGTTCATGGTGACCGAAGCCTTCACCGGAACGCCCGGGCGCAGCGTCTCGCGCGCCGAAACGCTGGCCGGCTGCCGGGCCATCCTCGACGGCGAGGCCGACGACTGGGCCGAAAGCTCGCTCTACATGATCGGCACGATCGACGAGGCGCGGCAGAAGGAAGCGACGGCAGCGAAAGGCGAGGCGGCATGAGGCTGAGGATCCTCACGCCCCTCGCCGTCGTCGTCGACGAGGATGGCATCGCCGCCCTCCGGGCCGAGGACGCGACGGGCAGCTTCGGCATCCTGCCCCATCACGCGGATTTCCTGACCGCGCTGACGATCGGCGTCGTCAGCTGGCGGCGGGCCGATGGACGGCAGGGGTTCTGCGCGGTCCGGGGCGGCGTGCTGAGCATGACCGGCGGCCGGGACATCGCCGTTGCAACGCGCGAAGCCGTGCCGGGTGATGATCTGGCCAGCCTGGGCGAGATCGTGCTCGCCCGCTTCCGCAGCTCTTACGAGGATGAGCGGCAGCAACATGTCGAGAGCACGCGGCTGCATCTCAACGCCATTCGCCAGATCATGAGCCATCTGCGCGCCAATGGCGGCGGACCTTCGCCATGAACGCCCCCATCACCCCGCCTCCCGACGAACGGGACCCGCTGGTGCGGGAAACCCGCCTGCGCGGCGAGAGACGGCGCCGGCACGAGGCGGAAAACGCCGGCTCGGCCCTGCGACGTCTCGGCCAGATCGGCGTGCTGGGCTGGATGATCGTCACGCCCGGCCTGCTTGGCCTGTTTCTGGGCCGCTGGCTGGACCGGCAACTGGAAAGCGGATTGTTCTGGACCGCGCCCCTGCTGATGATCGGCATCGGCCTTGGCTGCTGGTCGGCGTGGCGCTGGATGGGGCGGTCCTGACCATGACCGACGCGGTGTTCAGGATCGCCCTCGAAGGCCTCGCCGGGCTTGCCGCGGGCCTTGCCTTTGGCATCCTTTACTTCAGGGGTCTGTGGTGGCAGGTCCGCCGCTTCGAGGCACGACGCCGGCCGCTGGTGCTGATCGGGGTGATGATCGGCCGTTTCGCGCTTCTGGGCGGGGGGCTTGTGCTGGCGGCCCTCGCCGGGGCGGTGCCGCTGCTGACGGCGGCCCTCGGCGTCCTCGGCGGGCGGGCGCTGGTGATGCGCCGGGTCAGGATGGCGGCGCCATGACCTCCCCCCTCGAAAGCATCGCCCTGTTCCACATCGGCCCCGTGCCGGTGACGGCGGCGGTGCTGGTCACCTGGGCGATCATGGCGCTGCTCGCCCTCGGCGGCTTCCTGCTGACGCGGCGCCTCGCCCTGCGTCCGAGCCGGATGCAGGCCCTGCTGGAAACCGTGGTCGAGACGGTGGACAGCCAGATCAGCGAAACCATGCGCGTGCCCCCGGCCCCCTACAGGCCCTTCATCGGCACGCTGTTCCTGTTTATCCTGACCGCCAACTGGGCATCGCTGGTGCCGGGGGTGGAGCCGCCGACGGCGAAGCTCGAGACCGACGCGGCGCTGGCTCTCCTCGTCTTTCTCGCGGTCATCGTCTTCGGCGTGAGGGCGGGGGGACTCCGGGGTTACCTGTCCAGTTTCGCCACGCCCAATCCGATCATGATCCCGCTCAATTTGATCGAGAACGTCACGCGGACCTTCTCCCTGCTGGTCCGCCTGTTCGGCAATGTGATGAGCGGCGTTTTCGTCATCGGCATCGTGCTGTCCCTCGCCGGGTTGCTGGTGCCCATCCCCCTCATGGCCCTCGATCTGCTCACGGGGGCGGTCCAGGCCTATATTTTCGCGGTTCTCGCCATGGTCTTCATCGCCGAGGCGGTGGGTGAAGCCGGGCACCATCCGTCGCAGCAAAGGAAAGATCCATGAACTGGCTCGCCCTCGTCAGCATCATTTCGGCCGCCGTCGCGGTCTGCTTCGGCGCGATCGGGCCGGCCCTGGCCGAGGGCCGGGCGGTCGCCGCGGCGATGGACGCCATCGCCCGCCAGCCGGAAGCGGCCAACACGATCTCGCGCACGCTGTTCGTCGGCCTCGCCATGATCGAGACCATGGCGATCTACTGCCTGGTGATCGCCCTCCTGCTGCTCTTCGCCAATCCGCTGCTCGGCTGAAGTCATGACCATCGACTGGTGGACCCTCGGCCTGCAGGCGGTCAATATCACCGTCCTGATCTGGCTGATGGCGCGCTTCTTCTGGCGCCCGCTGGCCGCGATCATCGAGGCGCGGCAGACCGCCGCCGCCACCATCCTGACCGAAGCCGAAGCCAGGAGGGCGGAGGCCGCGGCCGAGGCGGCGAAGATCGCCGAGGCACGCGCCGGCATCGCGGCGGAACGGGACGCCATCCTGACCGCCGCCCGGCGACAGGCCGAGGACGAAGGCCGCCGCCTGCGCGAGGCCGCCGCGAAGGAGATCGCGGCATCGACCGCGGCCGCCCGCGACCAGATCGAGAAGGAAGCCATCGCCGCGCGGGGGACATGGGCGACCCAGGCCGGGCAGCTTGCCCTTGGCATCGCCGGACGCCTGACCGGCCGTCTTGCGCCGGGGCCGCTGTTCCAGTCCTTCCTGACGGGGCTCGCGGATGCCGCCACGGCCCTGCCGCCGGACATTCGCGCCGGCACGGCCGAGGCCGGGATCGAGATCGTCAGCGCTTCGCCCCTCGACGACGCGGCGAAGGAAGCCTGCCGGGTGAAACTGTCGGACGCCCTCGGCGCCGCGCCCGGCTTCAGTTTCAGGGTGGAGCCCGCCTTGATCGCCGGGCTCGAAGCCCATGGCCCGCATTTCATCATCAGCAACAACTGGCGGGCCGATCTTGCCCGCATCGAAGCGGAACTGAACCATGACCGCCCCACCTGACCCCGGCCCCGACACCTGGCTGGCAACGGCGCGGGCGCGGGTCGCGGATACCCGGCTTGGCCCCGCCGCGGAAGAAATCGGCCGGGTCGAACATGTCGCCGACGGCATCGCCCTCGTCTCCGGCCTGCCCGGCGCCCGGCTCGACGAACTGCTGCGCTTCGACCAGGGTCAGTTCGGCTATGCCCAGGTCCTGGACGAGGGACTCATCGGCTGCGTGCTGCTCGATGCCGTCGACACGGTGGCGGCGGGCGACCGGGTGCGGGGCACCGGCGATGTCGTCCGCGTGCCGGTCGGCCCCGCCCTGCTCGGCCGCATCCTCGACCCGCTGGGCCGCCCGATCGACGGCCTCGGCCCGCTGGCGGCGAGCGAGACCATGCCGGTCGAACGTGCCGCCCCCTCGATCATCGAGCGCGATCTGGTGACCGAACCGGTGCAGACCGGCACCCTCGTCATCGATACGCTGTTCGCGCTCGGCCGCGGCCAGCGCGAGCTGATCATCGGCGACCGGGCAACCGGCAAGAGCACGATCGCCATCGACACGATCATCAGCCAGCGCGACAGCGACATCATCTGCGTCTATGTCGCCATCGGCCAGAAGAGTACCAGCGTGCGCCGTGCGATCGATGCCATCCAGCAACACGGCGCTTTCGAGCGCTGCATCATCGTCGTCGCCGAAGCGGCCAGTTCACCCGGCCTGCAATGGATCGCGCCCTTCGCCGGCGCAAGCATGGCGGAATATTTCCGCGACCGGGGCCAGCACGCGCTGATCGTCTTCGACGACCTGACCAAACATGCCGCCAGTCACCGGGAGATCGCCCTGCTGACCCGCCAGTCGCCAGGGCGCGAGGCCTATCCGGGCGATGTCTTCTATGTCCATGCGCGGCTTCTCGAGCGGGCGTCGAAACTGTCGAAGGAAAAGGGTGGCGGCTCCCTGACCGCCCTGCCCGTCGCCGAGACCGACGCCGGCAATCTGTCGGCCTATATCCCGACCAACCTCATCTCGATCACCGATGGCCAGATCGTGCTCGACGGCCATCTGTTCCACGAGGGCCAGAAGCCGGCGGTCGATGCCGGCGCTTCGGTCAGCCGGGTGGGCGGCAAGACCCAGGCGCGCGCGCTCCGCGACGCGGCCGATACCCTGCGCCTCGACTACGCCCAGTTCCTCGAGCTCGAGATGTTCACGCGCTTTGGCGGCATGCCGGACCAGCGCGTGCGCGACCAGTTGACCCACGGCGCCCGCATCCGCGCCATCCTCGGCCAGGGCCAGCACGCCCCGGCCCGGCTGGTCGAGGAGGTCGCGCTTGTCCTCGCGCTGCAGGCCGGCCTGCTCGATCCGGTGCCGGTCGAAGCGATCGGCGGCTTTCGCCTCGAACTCGGCGCCCTGCTCGACCGCAAGGTCCCGGATATCGTCCGCCATGTCCAGACCAGCGGCCAGCTCGAGCCGGGCCAGCGCGAGCGCCTGACCGAAACCCTCACCCGCCACCTGCGGGCCAGGGCGCCATGAGCGGCAGGCTGGCCGAGATCGAGGGGCGGATCGCCGGCATCGGCCAGCTGGGAACCGTGGTCAACGCGATGCGCGGCATCGCCGCGGCAAGGGCCCAGCAGGCGCGCAATCAGGTCGCGGCGATCGACGCCCATGCCGGCATGATCGCCGGGGCGCTGGGACGGGCCCTGTCCCTGCTGCCCGAAGTGCCCCACGATGGCGGGGTTGCCCGAGGCCGCAAGGCGATGGTGCTGTTCTGCGCCGAACAGGGTTTCGCCGGTGCCTTCAATGAAAGGGTGCTCGACAGGGCGACCCAGGGGCTGGCCGATACCGATCTGTTCCTGATCGGCACGCGGGGCATCATGCTGGCGCGCGAACGCGGGCTCGATCCCCGCTGGACGCTCGAAATGCCGGGGCATACCCCCGCCATCCCGAAACTGGCCGAACTCATCGTGACCATGCTGGAAGAGCCGATCGCGGCGGGCGAGATCACCCGCCTCGACGCGGTCTACGCCCATTGGCGGCCCGGCGGCGGCACCGACACCGTGCATCGCGCCCTGCTGCCCTTCGACTATGGCGCCTTTTCCCTGACCGCCGTGCGCGAGCCGCCCCTCGTCCATCTGGCGCCCCATGTCCTTCTGTCGGAACTCGCGGCAGATTACATTCACGCCCAGCTGTGCAACGCCGCGCTTCACGCCTTCGCCGCCGAGAACGAGGCCCGCATGGAAGCCATGGCCGGTGCCCACAGCCAGATCGAGGATCAGATGACCGAACTCTCCGCTCTCCGCCGACGCATCCGTCAGGAAGAAATCACGGCCGAGATCATCGAATTGTCGTCGGGCGAGATGGCCGCCAACGACGCGGCACGCTGAGGCTCTCGGATACCAAGGACGTGGCAGGTCTCGTCATGCCGGCGAAGGCCGGCATCTCGCGAAGAATTCGGCGCTTTTTTCTGCACGAGGTCCCGGCCTGCGCCGGGACGACGATGTTCAAACGTCGATCGTCCAGAGAATAGCCTACTCGAGGATATCAAGTCGGACCGGCGAATTCGCGGCGACGTCCCGCGTTACCCGCCGTCCGATCACCCGGTCGAGGAACTTGGGCGCGGCGCCGTAACCGGGGCGGACACTGCGCACTGCATCCGCCGGGATCACCTCCCCCGCCTTCACGGGCTTGACGAAATAGAGCGAGCGGCGGAACTGCATGTTGCCGGCCTCGCTCGATTTCCGGCCATAGTCGACCCGGCCGAGCGCCTGCCAGCAGGTGCGGGCGGCGCTGCACAGGGCGGCGAGATCGGCGGGTTCGAGCGAGAAACTGTCATCCGGGCCGCCGCCCGTGCGGTCGAGGGTGAAGTGTTTCTCGAGGATGGCGGCGCCCAGCGCCACGGCGGCGATGGCGGTCGTATTGTCCAGCGTATGGTCCGACAGGCCGGTGACGCAGCCGAAACGGGCGATCATGTCGGTCAGGGTGCGGAGATTGTAGTCCGAGGCCGGGGCCGGATAGCCGCTGACGCAGTGAAGCACCGCCAGTTCGCGGCAACCGCCGTCGCGGGCGGCGGCGATCGCTTCGCCGATCTCCTCGTCGTCGGCCATGCCGGTCGAGATGATCATGGGCTTGCGGGTGGCGGCGGCATAGCGGATCAGCGGCAGGTCCACCGCCTCGAAGGAGGCGATCTTGTAGGCGGGCGCGCCGAGGTCTTCGAGGAGGTCGATGGCCATCGTATCAAAGGGCGACGAAAAGATGGTGATGCCGCGCGCCCGCGCATGATCGAACAGCGGCCGATGCCAGTCCCAGGGGGTATGCGCCTCGGCATAGAGATCATAGAGGGTGCGGCCATCCCACAGCCCGCCGCGAATGCGGAATTCCGGCGCGTCGCTGTCGAGGGTGATCGTGTCCGGCCGGTAGGTCTGCATCTTCACCGCGTCGGCCCCGGCCGCCCTGGCCGCGTCGATGATGGCGAAGGCGGTGTCGAGGCTGCCATTGTGATTGGCGGACATTTCGGCGATGACATAGGGCGGCGCATCGCCGCCGATGGGCCGGCCGTCGATGGTGATCATGGGGGTTTCGCCTGTCATGATGCCGCTCCCGTCCGCCGCTTCAGGGCCCCGAACATCAGCTCGGCCCGCTCCCAGTCTTCCGGCGTGTCGATATCCTGCACCCGCCAGCGCGGCAGCAGCACGGGGCGGGCGCGCGGCGTGAAGAAGGGCCGTCCTTCGCGGAAGGCTTGCGGCAGGCCCCAGTAGAATTGCCCGGCATCGTGAAAACTGGGCTCCAGATCCTGGCTGCGGGTGGCGAAATATTCCGGCTGGAACATCTCGACGCCGCCATCGGGCCGCAGGCGCAGGGCGCGCTGGATCGGGAAACCGTAGCTTGTCGCCGAAAAGGCATAGTCCGCGCCGCTGTCCCGCAGCAGCGCAAGGCCGGCCCTGATATCAGCGGGATCGAGGAAGGGCGCGGTCGCATAGGCGCAGCAGACGAAGTCGGGCGCCGTCCCCGCCGCCGCGACCGCGTCGATGGCATGGGCGATGACCGGGGCCGTCGCCGCGTGATCATCCGCGAGATGGGCCGGGCGAAGAAACGGCACCTCGGCCCCCTGCCCGCGCGCGACGGCGGCGATCTCCTCGTCGTCGGTCGAGACCAGGATGCGGTCGAAACAGCCGCTGTCCTTCAGCGCGGCGATGGTCCAGGCGATCATGGGCCGCCCGGCGAAGGGTTTGATGTTCTTGCGCGGAATGCGCTTGCTGCCGCCCCGGGCCGGAATGACCGCCAGCTTCATGGCGCCACCACCCGGCGCAGGGCGGCGATCACCTCGTCCTGCATCGCGTCGGTAAGACCCGGATAGAGCGGCAGGCTGATCGCCCCGGCGTAGTAACGCAAGGCTTCCGGAAAGTCGCCGGGGGCGAAACCCATGGCGGCGTAATGGGGCTGGGTGTGCACCGGGATGTAATGCAGGTTCACGCCGATCCCGGCCGCCCGCAGCGCCTCGAATACCGCGCGGTGATCGAGGGCGGGATCGAGCTGGACGATATAGAGATGCCAGGCGGATGAGCCGTCTTCATGCTGGAAGGGTACGCGCAGCGGCAGGCCTTCGAGCCGCGCATCATAACGCCGCGCCAGCGCGCGCCGACGGGCGACATAATCGCCGAGCCGCGCCATCTGCGACAGGCCGAGCGCGGCCTGTATCTCGGTCATGCGATAGTTGTAACCGAGCGCGATCTGCTGGTAGTACCAGGGACCGTCCGGCGCGTGGCTCATCAGGGCGGGATCGCGGGTGATGCCATGGCTGCGCAGCAGCTCCATCCGCGCCGCGAGCGCGGGATCGCGGGTCAGGGCCATGCCGCCCTCCCCCGTCGTGATGATCTTCACCGGGTGGAAGCTGAAGACGGTGATGTCGCTGTAGCGGCAATCGCCCACCGGCGCGCCGAGATAGGTGGCGCCGATGGCGTGGGAGGCATCCTCGATCACATGGAACCCGTAGCGATCGGCCAGGGCGCCGATCGCCGCCATGTCGGGCGACTGGCCGGCCAGATGGACCGGCACCACCACCTTCGGCAGGCGCCCCGCCGCCTCGGCCGCGATCAGCTTCGCTTCCAGCGCGCGGGGGCAGAGATTATAGGTCGCGGGATCGATGTCGACGAAATCGACCGATGCGCCGCAATAGAGCGCGCAATTGGCCGAGGCGACGAAGGTCACCGGGCTCGTCCACAGCACATCCCCCGGCCCGAGGCCAAGGGCGAGACAGGCCAGATGCAGGGCCGAGGTCGCGCTGTTGACCGCGAGGGCATGGGGCACATCGCAATGCGCCGCCACCGCCGCCTCGAAGCGCGGCACCACCGGCCCCTGCGTCAGGAAATCAGAGCGCAGGACCGCCGTGACCGCATCGATATCCGCTTCGGTGATGTCCTGGCGGCCGTAGGGGATCATCAGAAATTTCCGATCTTGGCCTTGTTCTCGGCGATCCAGACACCCAGTTGTTCCGGCGTCATCCAATCCTCGTTGTTGTCGCTGGCATAGACGAAACCTTCGGCCACCTTGCGGCCGCCGTTCACCCGGGCCATGCGTTGGGTCCAGGTGTGGATCGAGGGCAGGATCTTGTAATACTCGTCGTATTCATAGGTGTAGTAGCTGTCTTCCGCGCTGATCATCTGCTCGTGCAGTTTCTCGCCCGGACGAAGGCCGACGATATCCTGACGGGCCTCGGGCGCGACGGCCCTGGCGACGTCGGTCACCTTCATCGAGGGGATCTTACGGACGTAGATCTCGCCACCTTCCATGTCATTGAAGGCGTGCCAGACCAGTTCGACGCCCTGTTCCAGCGTGATCATGAAGCGGGTCATGCGCGAGTCGGTCACCGGCAGCACGCCCTTGTCCCTGATCGACAGGAAGAAGGGAATGACCGAGCCGCGCGAGCCCATGACATTGCCATAGCGGACGACGGCGAAGCGGGTATCCGCCGCGCCCGAATAGGAATTGCCGGCGACGAAGAGCTTGTCCGAAACCAGCTTGGTGGCGCCATAGAGATTGACCGGGCTGCTGGCCTTGTCGGTCGAGAGGGCGACCACGCGCTTGACCTTCTTGTCGATGCAAGCGTCGATCAGATTCATCGCGCCATGCACATTCGTCTTCACGCACTCGAAAGGGTTGTATTCCGCCGTCGGCACAATTTTCGTCGCGGCGGCATGAACGACATAGTCGACGCCATCGAGCGCGCGGTAAAGCCGCTCCCGATCCCGCACGTCACCGATGAAGAAACGCACGCGCGGATCGCCGGTGTAAAGTTTCGCCATCTCCCATTGCTTCATCTCGTCGCGCGAATAGATGATGATCTTCTTCGGGTTGTAGCGATCGAGGGTCATGGGCACGAAAGTATTGCCGAACGAGCCGGTCCCGCCGGTCACCAGGATCGTGCTGTCAGGTTTCATTCCCGCGCTCTCCGGTTGCTGTGTGACCGGAATTTACGGAGCAAACACCTTCCAGATGGTTACCGTCGTTGCGTTTTTTTAACCACGCGCGGGCGCGTCAGGCGAAACTCTCCAGCGCCTTCCGCGCGATCTCCTCGCCCCATTCCTGCACGAAATGACCGCCGCCCGGAATTTCCAGCGGCGGCGGGCAGTCGCGGATGAGGCCGTGCAGGACTTTCATCGCCGGCGGCCCCAGCACCGGATCGGCCATGCCGATCGCCATGAAACTCTTGCCCTGCCAGTCCGTCGACCAGAACGCCCGGGCCCGCAGCCCTTCCGCGACGCCGTCCATTTCGGGCGAGACCGGCACGAGCTCGGGGAAGCGCCGCACCCCGCCCTTGTAGCGGGCATCGGGATAGGGCGCGTCATAGGCGGCGATTTCCGCCGGGGTCAGATGCGGCGTGCCGCGCCCGATCATGCGGCCGATGGCGAGGTCCGGCTGGCTGCGGTTGAAAGCCTTCCAGGCATCGAAGCCGGGCCCCGGGCTCTCGCCCGCCGGGATCGTCGTGTTCATGACGATCAGGCGGGAGAACCGCTCGGCCATGTCTGGCACGATGGTCAGACCATAGAGCCCGCCCCAGTCCTGGCAGACCAGGGTTACATGGCGAAGGTCCAGCCGTTCGATGAAGCGCATCAGGCTGCTGCGGTGGAAATGATAGGTGTAGGCGCCATCGTCCGCCGGCTTGTCCGAGCGGCCGAAGCCGAACATGTCGGGCGCCACCACCCGCGCGCCGACGGCGGCGAAGATCGGGATCATGCGCCGGTAGAGGTAACTCCAGGTCGGCTGGCCGTGCAGGCAGAGGAACGTCTCCGCCGCCCCCTCAGGCCCTTCGTCGAGATAATGCATCCGCAGACCCGCGAAGCCCGGCAGATCGTCGAGATAATGGGGGGCGAAATCGTAACCGGGCAGGCCGGCAAAACGCTCGTCGGGTGTACGCAGGATGTCCACGGCCGCTCTCCTCGCCTCGATCGCCCCTCTGTCGGGGACGCTTCCCGCAGAGTGGCGCCGGGGCAGCCGGGCGGTCAACCCTGCCCGGCCCCCCTTTCGAGGGGCAGGCGTTCGGCGATTTCCCGCGCGTGTTTTGTGCCCCGCGAGTGTTTCGTGCGCCGCGCGCGTTTCGTGCGGTGAAACTTGCTTTGTGGGGTACGGTGCCTGTAGCTTCGTCCGGCCCGGATGGGGACCGGGGTATCGGCAAGAGCGGGAGTGACCGGCCATGGCGTTGATTTCGGGCACGACGGGCAATGACCGTCTGTTGGGCACCGCTGACGCGGATACGATCGAGGGTCTCGATCAGAACGATCAGCTCTTCGGCAAGGAAGGCGACGACACGCTGACCGGCGGCGACGGCGACGACCGTCTGGATGGCGGCACCGGCGCCGACGCCCTGACGGGCGGTCTGGGCAACGATATCTATGTGGTCGACGATGTCGGCGACACGGTGACGGAAGCGGTGGGCGAAGGCCGCGACACGGTGACGGCCTCGGTCAGCTACACTCTCGCCGCGGGACAGGAGATCGAGCGTTTCGTCGCGGGCGGCGCGGCGGCCATCGACCTGACGGGCAACGAATTCGCCAATGCGATCTATGGCAACGATGCGGCGAACACGCTGATCGGCGGCGGCGGGGGCGACAATCTTTACGGCCGGGGCGGCGACGACATACTGACCGGCGGCGCGCAGGGCGACCTGCTGGACGGCGGCGCCGGCGCCGACATCATGACGGGCGGCGCGGGCGACGACACCTATATCGTCGACGATGCCGGCGACGTCGTGGTGGAAGCGAAGAATGGAGGCGACGACCGGGTGCTGACCAGCGTTTCCTATACGCTGGGCGCGACGGCGGATATCGAGCGGCTGTCCAGCAAGGGCAGCGCCGCCATCGACCTGACGGGCAATGACAGGCACAATCAGATCGTCGCCAACGACGCGGTGAATGTGCTGTCGGGTGGCGGCGGCGACGACCGGCTGAACGCGCGGGGCGGCGACGACACGCTGATCGGCGGCCAGGGCAACGACGAGCTGATCGGTGGCACCGGCGCGGACGCCATGGCGGGCGGCGCGGACGACGATACCTATCATGTCGACGATGCCGGCGACACGGTGGTGGAACTCGCGGGCGAAGGCGCGGACCGCGTCCTGATCGAGACGACCTGGACGCTGGGCGCCGGCCAGTCTGTCGAACAGCTGATCGCGCGGGGCAGCGCGGACATCGACATCACCGGCAACGAGCTGGCGAACGAGGTTTTCGGCAACGCGGGCGCCAATGTGCTGTCGGGCGGCGGCGGCGACGACCGGCTGAACGCGCGGGATGGCGACGACACGCTGATCGGCGGCCAGGGCGACGACACGCTGATCGGCGGCACCGGCGCGGACGCCATGGCGGGCGGCACGGAGAACGACACCTATTATGTCGACGATGCCGGCGACACGGTGACGGAACTCGTGGGCGAAGGCTCGGACCGCGTCCTGATCGAGACGACCTGGACCCTCGGCGCCGGCCAGTCTGTCGAACAGCTCATCGCGCGGGGCAGCGCGGACATCGACGTGACGGGCAACGAGCTGGCGAACGAGATTTTCGGCAACGCGGGCGCCAATGTGCTGTCGGGCGGCGGCGGCGACGACACGATCCATGGCGCGGCGGGCGACACGCTGGACGGCGGCTTCGGCGCGGACACTTATCTCGTGACAGGCGGCGGCACGGGCACGATCCGGGTGATCGGCGAAGCGGCCGACAGTCTCTCGACCACGGACACGGGCTGGCAGGCGGCGGGCACGGCGCTGCTGGATGGCCTGCTGGTGAAGCGTTTCGTCAACGGCAATGTCACCATGACGGTGGACGCCGCCATCGACACGTCGGGCGTGCAGACCGCCTTCGGCGCGACGGTGACCACCGCCGGCTATGATCGCCAGGTGATCGACCTGACCAGCCTGTCCGCCGCCCAGGGCTTCATCATCCAGGGCGATACGAACAACGATCAGGCCGGCCGCAGTGTCTCGTCGGCGGGGGACGTGAACGGCGACGGCTTCGACGACCTGATCGTCGGCGCGCCCTACGGCGACGACGCTGGGAGCAGTGCCGGTGAAACCTATGTGGTGTTCGGCGCGGCCGGCGGCTTCGGTACCGACGTGGGTGGCCGCCAGGTGATCGACCTGACCACGCTCTCCGCTGCCCAGGGCTTCCTCGTCCAGGGTGATGTGGCGGGTGATCAGGCCGGCCGCAGCGTCTCGTCGGCAGGCGACGTGAACGGCGACGGTTACGACGACCTGATCGTCGGCGCGCCCTACGGCGAAGACGGCGGCAGCTATGCCGGCGAAGCCTATGTGATCTTCGGCGCGGCCGGCGGCTTCGGCACCGACGTGGGGGGCCGGCAGGTGATCGACCTGACGACGCTCACCGCCGCCCAGGGCTTCATCATCCAGGCCGATACGGCCGGTGACTATACCGGCTGGAGCGTCTCGTCGGCGGGCGACGTGAACGGCGAC
>JAOZVS010000142.1 GCA_025869435.1 Zavarzinia sp. | reverse complement strand
CCGGCATCCATCTGGTCGGCGGCACCAGCCTCAAGACCCCCGCCCCCGAGCCGCGGCAGGTTTCGCCGGAGTAGGCAGCGCTTGCCAAGACCCATCCCGTCATTCAGCACCCGATCGGGGTTCGCATGGATATTCTTCGTCTCTATGGCCGCGTTCTCGCCCTGCTGGGCGGGGAGAGGCGTCTGGCCTGGGCCCTGGCCTTCGCGAACGTGGCCCTGGCTTCGGCCCAGTTCGCGGAACCCGTCCTGCTGGGGCGCATCATCGACCGGCTGACCGGGGTGGAAAATCCCGCCGCGGCGCCGCTGTGGCCGCAGCTGGTGCCCCTTCTGGCCGCCTGGGCGGGCTTTGGCCTGTTCACCATCGTCTGCGGGACATTGATCGCGCTTCATGCCGATCGCCTGGCCCATCGCCGCCGCCAGGCGGTGCTGACCGATTATTTCGAGCATGTCCTGCAACTGCCCCTGTCCTATCATGGCAATACCCATTCGGGCCGGCTGATGAAGGTCATGCTGCAGGGCACGGATTCGCTCTGGGGGCTTTGGGTCGGGCTGTTCCGCGATCACCTGTCGTCCTTCGTCTCGCTGCTCGTCCTGCTGCCGGTCTCGCTGGTCATCAACTGGCGGCTGGCGCTGCTGCTGATCGTGCTCACGATATTCTTCGGCCTGCTGACGGCGCTCATCGTGCGCAAGACCGAAAGCCTGCAGGGGTCGGTGGAGCACCATTACGCCGATCTGGCCGAGCGGGCGGCCGACACGCTGGGCAATATCGCGCTGGTCCAGAGTTTCGCGCGGCTGGAGGCCGAGGTCACGGATCTGCGCCGGATCGTCAACCGCCTGCTGGCGGCGCAGATGCCCGTGCTGTCGTGGTGGGCGCTGGCCGTCGTGCTGACCCGGACCTCGACCACGCTGACGGTGCTTGCGATCATCATCCTCGGCACGTTGTTGCATATCGAGGGACAGGCGACGATCGGCGAGATGGTCGCCTTCATGACCTTCGCCAGCCTGATCATCGCCCGGCTGGAACAGACGGTCAGCTTCGTCAGCCGGGTCGTGCTGGAAGCGCCGCGCCTCGCCGAATTCTTCCAGGTCTGCGACACGGTGCCGGCGATCCGCGATATGCCGGATGCGGTGGATCCCGGGCGACTGGTCGGTCTCGTAGAGTTCAAGGATGTCAGCTTTTCCTACAACGGCCAGCAGCCAGCGGTCGAGGGGCTGAATTTCAAGGCCCTGCCGGGGGAGACCATCGCCCTCGTCGGCGCGACGGGGGCGGGCAAATCGACCGCCATCGCCCTGCTAGACCGGGCCTTCGATCCCCAGAGCGGCGTGATCGAGATCGATGGCGTCGACATCCGCCACCTGACGCTTGAAGCCCTGCACCGGAATATCGGCGTCGTGTTCCAGGAAGCCTTGCTGTTCAACCGCACCATCGCCGAGAACCTGCGCGTCGGCAAGCCGGACGCGACCGAGGCGGAACTGCGCGCGGCCGCCGGCGGGGCCCAGGCCCTGGCCTTCATCGAGCATAAGTTCCAGGGCTTCGAGGGGCTTGTCGGCGAGCGCGGCCGCTCGCTCTCGGGGGGCGAGCGTCAGCGCCTGTCGATCGCCCGGGCGCTGCTGAAGGACCCGCCGATCCTGATCCTGGACGAGGCGACCAGCGCCCTCGATGCCGATACGGAGGCCAAGGTGATGAAGGCGCTCGATGAAGTGATGCGCAACCGCACCACCTTCGTGATCGCCCATCGCCTGTCCACGATCCGGGACGCTTCCCGCATCCTGGTGTTCGAAGCCGGACGGATCGTCGAGACCGGGACCTTCGACGACCTCGTGAAGGCGAACGGCCGCTTCGCCAGCCTGGCCCGGGCACAGTTCATCGCCGCCAGGGCCGATGCCGCCGGCCCTCCCGCCTGAGGGGGCGGAAACGCCAAGGGGCGCCCGGTGAGGGGCGCCCCTTTCATCGAATGTCTGGCGGCGTCAGGGCTTCACGCTGTCCTTGAGCGCCCCGACCAGGTTCTGGACCTTGCCCTCGGCCTTGTCGGCCTTGCCGTCGATCTGCAGCTTGGCGTCGCCGACAACCTTGCCGACGGTTTCCTTGATCGAGCCTTGGACCTGTTTGGCCGCTCCGACGATACGGTCTTTGTTCATGGGTGAACTCCTTCGGGTTGGGGGATCAGGGGGTGTTCTTCTTGGCGGAATTGCCGATGGCGTCGCCGGTCCGGGAAATGTCCTCGCCGGCCCCGGCCACGGTGTGGCAGGCCGCGATCAGCGGCGCGGCGCCCAGCAGGGTGATGAGGACGAGAGCCGTCGGCAGGGTCTTCTTGAACATCTGGTCACCTTTGGCGAATGGAGGCGCGGGGAGGGAGGGCGAGGTTCGTCGCGCCTAGATCCGTCCCAGCAGCATGAGAACGATGATGATGACGATGACGACACCAAGGCCACCGCTCGGGGCGTAACCCCAGTTGGCGCTGTGCGGCCAGCGCGGCAGGGCGCCGACCAGGAACAGCAACAGGATGATCAGCAGGATGGTACCGAGACTCATGTCCTTGAACTCCTTTGGAGGGATCGGCGAGGGTGCGTAATCTGCATGATATCGCGGACATTCCCGCCCGCCGTTCGGTGCCCGCCCCGGCGATCATCGACCGGGCATCGGGACAAGCCGTCATGGCGCGGGAGCCGGCGATGCATCCGCCCTCGCGGATCGAACTGGCGCCTGGGATTCAGAATAGCGGGCATTCTCTTCGCGCCTGCAGACTCGGAAAATACTCACGCGCGGGCCTTGGGCCTCTTGGTGACGCGTGATCGTCCGGGTTGACGCGGGCGCCGCGGATCAGGTCGCGTCGGTCTCGTCGCCGGCGGCGAGGGCCAGCCGGGCCAGGGCGGGCAGGGATTTGGCGCCCGTCCGGCGCATGATCGCCGCGCGGTGGTTCTCGACCGTGCGCTGGCTGAGGCCGAGGTCGGCGGCGATATTCTTGCTGGGGTGGCCGGCCAGCACGAGGTCCATGATCTCGCGCTGGCGCGATGTCAGGCCCGCGATATGTTCGGCGGCGGCGGCCCGAAAGGCATGGCGCTTGCCCGTATCCCGGGCCTCGTCGAGGGCGCGTTCGATGCCGGCCAGCAATTCGCCGCGACTGACGGGCTTTTCGATGAAATCGGAGGCCCCGGCCCGGATCGCCTCGACCGCCGTCGGCACATCGCTGCTGCCGGTGATCATGATCGAAGGCAGCGCCCGGTCCGTCGCCCGCAGCAGCCGCAGCAGCTCGATCCCGCTCATGCCCGGCAGATAGGCATCGACCAGAAGGCAGGCGCCGGGCGCCGGCCGATAGGACGCGAGAAAGCTCTCGCAGCTCGGGTAGGTTTCCACCTTCATGCCCTCGGCCTCCAGCAGGGCGCGGAAGCCTTCCCGGATATGGCGGTCGTCGTCGACGATATGGACGAGCGTGGGCGGGGCGATGGCGGGCGTCGGGGCATGGGGCGGCGGCGGCGGGGCGGGGACCGGCTGATCGGACAGCAGATGCTGGATCGCCGCGGTCAGGCCCGGCAGGGACACCGGCTTGTGCAACTGGACACAGTGCCCGAGCGCGATGTCGCGCAGGGCTTCGGTCGAGATGTCGCCCGTCAGCATGATGACGGGGATCGCATGGCGAAATTTCTCGCGCAGGCGTGTCACGAGGCGAAGGCCATCCAGGTCGCCCGGCAGATTGTAATCGGCGAGGATCAGATCCGGACGGATCCCGCCCCGGACCACCAGGTCGAGGGCCGCCGTGCCGTCTTCCGCCGCCATCGTGCGGTGGCCTTCCGCGCCGAGCAGTTGCTGCAGCAGATCGCGCAGTTCCGGGTCATCCTCGATCACCAGGATCGTGGCATGGCGCCGCTCGTCGTCGAACGTGTCCCCGGCGGCCGGGATGGGTGATGGCGGCATGTCATCCCGCTCGGTCCAGATGGCGAAGGCCGAGCCCTTGCCCAGGCGCGAGCGGACCTCGATCCGGTGACCGAGCAGGTCGCCGAAGCGCCTGACGATGGAAAGACCAAGGCCAAGACCCTGGCCACGGTCCCGCGCCGTGTCCCCGGCCTGATGATATTCCTCGAAGATCGCCTGAAGCTGATCCTCGGCGATACCGGACCCGGTATCCCGGATCTCGATGGCGAGCCTGTCGCCGTGTCGCCGGCACCCCAGCAGTACCTTGCCTTTCGCCGTGTATTTCAGGGCGTTGGACAGCAGGTTGCGGATCATCTGTTCGAGAAGGCCGGGGTCGCTGCGGATCGAAAGCCCGCAGGGAACGACACGCAGCGACAGGCCCCGGGCCGCGGCATGATAGGCGAACTCGGCGCGCAGGCGCTCCAGCAGGTCGGCGACCCGGAAGGTGACGATATGGGCCTGAACCGTGCCGGCCTCGATCTGGTTGATGTCGAGAAGGGCGTTCAGCATTCCGGACATGGCGCCCAGCGTCTCGTCGAGCCGGGTCACGAGCCTCTTCGCGTCGTCTCCCGTCACGGCCTTGGCCAGCAGGCCCTGGATGAGGGCCAGCGATTGCAGGGGCTGGCGCAGGTCGTGGCTCGCCGCGGCGAGGAAGCGCGATTTCGCGACATTCGCCAGTTCGGCCTGGCGCTTGGCGGCATCCAGCGCCTCGGCGGTGCGGCGGCGTTCGGTGATGTCGACAAAGGTGATGACCACCCCTTCGGCCGCCTGCTCCTGGGTGCGATAGGGCTGGATGCGGCGCAGGAACCAGGCGCCGTTGCGCGCCTCGATCTCGCGCTCGATCGGCTTTTGCGTCTCGAGGACGGCGCGGGCGTCGCCGGGCAGCGCCGCGTCGTCCGCCAGGGAGGCGAGGTCGCCCAGCGGGCGGCCGACATCGCTGGGAATGACGGTGAACAATGCCCTCGTCGCCGGCGTGAAGAAGCGGATATTCAGCGCCGCGTCGAGGAACAGGGTCGCGACGTCGGTGCTGTAGAGGATATTCTGCATGTCGTTGGACGTGGTGCGCTGCCGCTCCAGCGTTTCCTGAAGCTGGCTGTTCAGGGCCGTCAATTCCTCGTTCAGGGACTGCAGTTCTTCCTTCGAGGTCAGCAATTCCTCGTTGGTCGACTGATATTCCTCCTGGACCGACAGGGCTTCCTCGTTGATCGCCTTCTGCTCCTCGCTGGACAGTTCGAGATTGCGGATGGCGCCATGCAACTCGGCCCGTACCGTCTCCAGCTCCTGTTCGAGCTGGGCGACGCGGGGTATGTCGGCGGGGGTGATCGGCCCGGTGATCTGTCCCGGCATGGTCGGCGTTTCGACGAAACAGACCAGCAGCAGGGCTTCGCCGCCGTTCAATACCGGCTGGACCTCGATGCTGAAAGGCGCTGGCCCGCCCGGCTTCCGCGCGCCGGCGGCGACCCGGACCAGCGATTTTTCCTGGGCCGCGCGCTGGATCGCGGTCCGAAGCTGGTTGCGCAGTTCGGGCCGGGCCATGGCCAGAAGATCGTGGGACGGCGTGCCGGGGGCGACATGCAGAAATCTGTCGGTCGGCCCCAGGGAATAGAGGCATTCCTGCTTCTCGTTGATCAGCACGGCCGCCGGGGCATGGGCTTCCAGCACCAGGCGCTGGCAGAGCGCGGCCAGGATCGCCTGGCGTGATGTCGCCGGGCCCTGTCCGACCCGTCCCTGGTCCCGGGCCAGGGCCGCGACCGGAAAGGCCACGTCGCCGGGCCGGCCCCGGCCGACATGGCGGTAGAGCCGCTCGGATTTCGAGATCAGCGCGAAGCGGCTGTCGCCGTCGCCCGCCGTCTCGGCGCCGCCGAGCAACAAAATGCCGCCGTCCCGCAAGGCGAAATCGAACAGCGACAGGGCCTTGGCCTGGGCCTCGGGGCGCAGGTAGATCAGGAGATTGCGGCAGGAAATCAGATCGATGCGGGAAAAGGGCGGATCGGCCAGCACGTCTTGCACGGTGAAGATCACGGCGGCGCGCAGCTCCGGCGCGACCCGGTATCCCTGGTCTTCCCGGGTGAAGAATCGGGCGAGGCGGGCGGCCGAGACTTCGGCCGCGATGGTGGCCGGATAGAACCCCTCCCGTGCCGCCGCGACCGCGTCGGCGTCGACATCCGAGGCAAAGACCTGGAGCTTGACGTTGCGCTGCGCGCTGGAAATCGCTTCCTGAAAGAGCATGACCAGCGAATAGGTCTCCTCGCCGGTGCTGCAGCCGACACACCAGATCCTGATCGCATGCTCCGGCGGCTGGCGGTGGACCAGCTCCGGAACGATCTGCGTCGCCAGCATGTCGAAGGTCCTGGGGTCGCGGAAGAAGCTGGTTACGTTGATCAGAAGGTCCTTGGCCAGCAGGTCCAACTCGGCGGGCTCTTTGTTCAGCAGCTCGAAATAGCGATCGGTCCCGTCCGGGGCGATGCCGGCAAGGCCCATGCGTCGCTCGATCCGGCGCAGCAGCGTGCCGGGCTTGTAGAGCGTGAAATCATGGGGCGTGCGCTGGCGGAGCAGGGCGATGATGCGATCAGGACAGCCCTCCGGGTCCATCGGCTGGTCAGCGGGCGGCGTGCCCCGCGCGTGGCGGACCAGCGCGGCGGGAATTTCGGCGATCGGCAGCACGAGATCGACGCCGCCGGTCGCGATCGCGCTGCGCGGCATACCGTCGTAACCCGCCTCCGAAGGCAATTGGGCGATGACGAGGCCGCCGGCCTTGTGGACCGCCTCGAGCCCCAGGCTGCCATCGGCTCCGGTGCCCGACAGGATCACGCAGGCGGCGCGGGCGCCATAGGCCGCGGCCAGGGATTGCAGCAGGAAATCGAAGGGCATCCGCGCCCCATGGCGGGCCCGGGGGCGGGAGAGATGGAGGAGACCCTCGCCGACCGAGAGATAGGTGCCGGGCGGAATGACATAGAGGTGATCGCTCTCGATCCTCATGCCGTCGATCGCCTGACGGACCGGCATGGTCGTGGAGGCAGCCAGCAGGTCGACCAACATGCTGTCATGGGTGGGGTCGAGGTGCTGAACCAGGATCAGGGCCATGCCCATGCCCGGGCTGTCCGGCAGCGCGTCGAGCAGGTTCCGGCAGGCCTCCAGGCCGCCGGCCGACGCGCCGATGCCGACCACCAGGATGTCGGCTTCGGGGTTCCCGACAGGCACGGCCGCCCGGCGGCGCGCCTGCCCCCGGGCGGTCCTGTCTCGATGCGGGTGGTTGCCAGACATGCCCGATATCCCCGCGCCTCATAGTGCGAAAGCGTAGCATGATCTCACCACTCAGGGGGGATATCCGCCGCACTTTGAGTATTTTCCGAGCCTGCACAGGGCCGGCCGGACGGCCTAGGATGATGACACACGAGCCGGGCAAGAAAACCGGCCACAGAATGTCCATCGAAACGGCATCCCATTCCCTCGGCCTGGACCCCGGCCGGACACGGCGGGGGTCCCATTTTTCACCTCATTCATGTCGCGGCCTCCCTTGCCCGAGGACCGCTGCGGCCCCGTCCCGTGACCGGAAATTCTCACCCTCGGAATGACAGGTCACGGGACACCCTGGGCGTCGATGCACAGGCCGCCACGCGCCAACCGACAACAAGCGCCGCCGTGCCTCCGTCTCATGACAGTGGAGTGCTCATCATGCGACCAACACGCAACACGCTACCCGAAGATATCCGGCTGCAAGCCATCGAACTGCTGAACCGGCATCTGGCGGCGGCGATCGATCTCCATGCCCAGGTGAAGCAGGCGCATTGGAACGTCCGGGGGCCGGGGTTCATCGCCGTTCACGAACTGTTCGACCGGGTCTCGGTCGAGGTCGAGAATTTTTCCGACCGGCTCGCGGAACGGGCCGCCGGCCTCGGCGGCACGGCGCTCGGAACGGTCCAGATCGCGGCGGCGCAGTCCTTCCTCGTGCCCTATTCCCCCGGGATCGCGGACGAGAGCGAGCATATCTTCGCGATCGCCGGCGCCCTCGCCGCCTTCGGCCAATCGGCGCGCGAGGCGATCGATCTCGCCGCCGCGGCCGGCGATGCCGTCACCGCCGATCTCTTCACCCAGATCGCCAGCGGTGTCGATCAGCAGCTCTGGTTCGTCGAATCCCATGCGGTGCCGGTGCGATGAAGCACCAGCCCAATCCGGCCCGTTCCGCCGCGCTTGATGCCCATGCCGCCGCGTCGCTCTACCATCAGCAGGCGGCGGCGCACCATCACGAGGCCGGCCGGCATTTCCAGAGCGGCAAGGATTTCGCCCACGCCGCGCATCAGGCTTCCCTGGCCCATGGCCATGCCCTTCTGGGGATCGACATGGGCAGTCACGCCGCCGACTACTACCGGCGGAATCACGATGATCTCGCGACCGCCGGGTCGGGGCCGATCACCAGGGCCTCGGTCGAGGCCGTAGAGGCGGCGGGGACGCTGGAAGCCGGACTTGGCGTCTCGGCGCATCATGCCCGCGCGGCGATCCATCACGAACGCGCGGCCCGCCTTCATCTTCAAGCCATGGAGAGTTGCGATGCCTCGGATATCGCGCTGGCGATCAGCGACACCGGCAGCGCCTGCACCGAGGCGCAATGCGCCCTGTTCCACGGTGACGAAGCGGCCAAGCGCCATGCCGGCGAGGACGCCCGGCGTCTTCCCGCCATCGAACATCCGGCGGCATGAGCCTGTGCCCGCACCTTCGCCGGCCCTGGCGGCGGGATGCTCGGGGACGCGGCGGCTCGAACTTGCCGCCTGCGTCGGCGTCGTGCTCGGCATCTGCATCGGGCTGGATGGCCCCGGTTTTCCGAATGTGCCCGGTATCGATACCGGCGTCTGGAGCATTTTCGCCGCCTGGACAATCACCGGCGGCGCCATCCTGACCCTCGCGCTCAACGGGGCGCGGCGATCCGTGGTTCGCCGCTGATGCCGACGCGCGGGGGGCCCGGGTCGCCGTTCACGCTTGTTTGGCCGAGCCGTCCGCTTCTCCGGTGACGGGGGTGTCCGTGGTCCGGCGGGTCGCCCTGTCGTGCAGGAAGCGGGCAAGCTCCAGCATGGTCGCCGGCGCTTCGCCGCGATCGTCCGCGGCCCGGCGGAAAATCGCCCGCTGAACGTCCGTGGGCAATCTGTCCCATTCCTCCAGCGTGGCGATGCCAAGACGCAGCAGAAGATGGTGATCGCCTGACGCGGCGGCTCCGGCGGCGAGCGCGGCCGGCGCGCCGCCCTCGCCGGTCCAGCTCGTTTCGATGCGATTGGCCGGCACGCCCGCGCTGATCAGGGCATCGCGGACGGTATCGGTGCGGCGGCGCGACAGCGCGAGATTGGCGGGCGGCTCGCCGACACGGTCGGTCCGGCGGGGCGGGGCGTGATGGTTCAGGAAAAAGCCGCGCTCAGGGTAGCGACCAGGCCTTGGTCATTTTCCCGATGACGCGGACGGTCAGGTCGCATCGCGGCCGGATCCGGCAGGCGAGAACCTTGCCGCAGCGAAGATCCTCCTCGCTGACGTGCTGGCGGCTCATCACCTCGGGATCATAGGTGCCTTCCAGGACCTCGATCTTGCAGACCCCGCAGCCGCCGCCCCGGCAGCCGGCGGGAATGCCGCGACGGCCCAGCCGCACCATGCCGTCGAGGACCGACTGGCTCTCGTCGCAGGGAAAGCACTCGCCGGTCTCGCCGATGGTGACGCGGTGGCGGCTCATGCCGTGCCGGCCTGGCTGAACCTCTCGATGTCCGCCTTGCGCAAGTCCTGCGCCATGCGGCCACCGATACACCATTCCTCGGGCTGGACCCGCTTGCAATGGCCGCGGATCAGGCCTTTCTCGACGCCGAGAATGTCGGCGACGAGATCGGTGAAGCCGGTCAGCAGGCGCTGTCGGGTCTCGAGCGGGCGCCCTTCGAGCACCAGGAACTCGAAATAGGGGGCATCGGCGCCGCCGTCATCCAGCATCACGCCCGCGACGGCGCAGCGCGTCCTTGCATAGGGCACGACGAAGGCCCGCACCCGGTCCATCGGGCATTGCAGCACCTCGGCATAGAGCCGTGAGGCCGCGATCAGCAGCCTGCGTTCCTGATCCGCGCTGGCTGTGCCTTCCGCCAGATGGAAATGGATGATCGGCATGGTGGTCTCCGCCTCCCGACGGATGATTGTTGTCGTTGTTTGGTTTCGGGGGCTTACGGCAGGCCGCGCCTCCGTCCGGCGTCGAGCATCAGGGTGCTGCCGGTCATGGCCGTGGCTTCGGGCGCCAGCAGCAGGGCGACGGCCCAGGCGACCTCTTCCGGGCTGGTCAGGCTGCCGGTCGAGGAGTCTTTCTTCATGTCGGCGATGATGGCTTCCGCCGTCGTGCCCTTGCGGGTCGCCTCGGCTTCCGCGATCCGCCACAGGCGTTCGGTATCGGCCGGGCCGGGGGCGATCGCATGGGCGGTGATACCGCGCGGGCCGAGCGCCAGGCTGAGCTGGCGCGAGAGATTGATGAGGGCGGCATTGGCGACGCCGGGCGCGGCGGCATAGGACGTCGGCTCCAGCCCGTAATGCCCGGCGATGGCGACGAGGCGCGAATTCGCCTCGAGCCGCGCGTCGACCGCCCGGGCCAGTCGCAGGAAGCCGCCGGCCTTCAGATTCACCGCCTGGGCGAGGGCATCGGTCGAAACCGTGGTCACGCCGCCGGGCGACGACAGGCCCGGGCCGTGCACGGCGATGCGCACCGGCCCCGTCGGCAACGCGGCGCGGATGCGGGGGATCGCCTCGTCGTCGCCGATATCGGCGGTACAGGCGATCAGGCCCGGATGCTGGTCGGCCAGGGCCTCCAGCGCCTGAAAGCTACGGGCGACGGCGACCACCGTCAGCCCGGCCTTGATCAGGCGGGTGACGATGGCGCCGCCGAACGCCCCGGAGGCGCCGACGACGACGGCGGTGCCGGTCATCGTTTCAGGCCCCGGCCTGCGCCGGCTCACGCAGCAGGCCGCGATCCTTGGCCATGGTCATGGCGGTGTCCTGGATCATGTCCTCCTGGCCGCCGATCATCTTCTTGCGGCCGAGTTCCATCAGGATGTCCCGGGCCGAAATGCCATAAGACTGCGCCGCCTTCTTGGCGTGCAGCAGGAAGGTCGAATAGACCCCGGCATAGCCCAGCGTCAGCGATTCCCGGTCGACCCGGACAAGGTGATCCATCATCGGCAGGACGATATCCTCGGCGACATCCATCAGCTTGAACAGATCGACACCAGTCTCGATCCCCATGCGGTCGCAGACGGCGGCGAAGACTTCGAGCGGCGTGTTGCCGGCGCCGGCGCCAAGGCCCGCGACCGAGCCGTCGATCCGGCTGGCGCCCGCCTCGATCGCGGCGATCGAATTGGCGACGCCCATGCCGAGATTGTGGTGGCCGTGGAAGCCGATCTCGGTCGCCGGGTCGAGCACGTCGCGCAGGGCCGAAACGCGCTCCTTCACATCATCGGGCAGCATGAAGCCGGCGGAGTCGGTGACATAGACCGTCTGCGCGCCATAGGATTCCATCAGCTTGCCCTGCTGCGCGATGCCGGCGGCATCGTTCAGATGGGCCATCATCAGGAACCCCGTGGTGTCCATGCCGAGCTTGCGGGCATAGGCGATGTGCTGAGGCGAGGTGTTCGCCTCGGTGCAATGGGTGGCGACATGGACGCTGCGCGCGCCCGCGTCATGGGCCGCCTGCAATTCCTTCATCGTGCCAAGGCCGGGGATCAGCAGGACCGAGACCTTGGCCTGGGTCATCTTTTCGGCGACCGCCGCGATATAGGCTTCGTTGCTGGCGAGGGCGAAGCCGTGCTGCACCGAATTGCCGCCGAGGCCGGCGCCATGGGTCACCTGAATATAGGGGATGCCGGCGCCGTCGAGGGCGGTCGCCAGTTTCACCATCTGCTCGACGCTGATCTGCTCGCGCTTGGCATGCATGCCGTCGCGCAGGCACATGTCGTGCAGGGCGACCTTGCGGCCGTTCAGGGAGCTGGTCATTGGGCGGCCTCCGTCGCGAGGGAGCGGGTGGGTTCGAGGGTCAGGGTGCCGGCGATGATTTCTTCGGCGAACATCTCGGCGGTGCGCGTCGCGGCGGCGGTCATGATGTCGAGATTGCCGGCATAGGTCGGCAGATAGTCGCCGAGGCCCTTCACCTCCATGAAGACCGAGACCTTGTCGCCCTCGAAGGCGGGGCCGTTCACCAGCCTGTAACCGGGGACATATTTCTGCACCTCGGTGATCATCTGCAGGACCGAACGGGTGATGGCCGCCTGGTCCGGTTCGTCGTCGGTCAGGCAGTAGATCGTGTTGCGCATGATCATCGGCGGCTCGGCCGGGTTGATGATGGCAAGGGCCTTGCCCTTGCGGGCGCCGCCCACTTTTTCCACCGCGTTCGAGGTCGTATAGGTGAATTCGTCGAGATTGGCCCTGGTGCCCGGGCCGATGGATTTCGAGGCGAGGCTGGCGACGATCTCGGCATAGCGCACGCCCTGCACGCGCGAGACGGCGTGGACGATGGGGATCGTCGCCTGGCCGGCGCAGGAGATCATGTTGACGTTCATGACCTTCTGGTCGGTATAACTCTTGAGGTTCACCGGCGGCACGCACAGGGGGCCGATGGCGGCCGGCGTCAGGTCGATCATCAGGACGCCGAGCGCGTTCAGCTTGCGGCTGTTCTCGGCATGGACATAGGCCGAGGTCGCGTCGAAAGCGATCTGGATATCGTCTTCGAGGACATGGGGCAGCAGGCCGTCGACTCCTTCGGCCGTCACCTTCAGGCCCATGTCGCGGGCCCGCGCCAGGCCTTCGGATTCAGGGTCGATGCCGACCATCCACACGGGCTCCAGCACCGGGCTGCGCTGGATCTTGTAGATGAGATCGGTGCCGATGTTGCCGGAGCCGATCAGGGCGCAGCGGATCTTCTTCATGCCGAATGTTCCTTGGCCGAGCCGTTGACGGCGGCGCTGTCCTTGGCGGGTTTGCGCGCGATGCCGGCGACATAGAATTCGTCAGCTTCGTGTTCGGTGATCAGGATGCGGACGGACTCGGGCTTGACGCCGAGAGCACCGATCACCGCTTCGGTGATCGCGCTCGCCGCGCGCTGCTTCTGTTCGCTGGTCCGCCCTTCGAGCAGGTGCATTTCGATGATGGGCATCGCGGGACTCCGGGGATGGTCGATCAGTCGACGAAACGGATGGAAACGCTGCCGAGGTCCTGGTAGCGCGCGGTGATGGTGTCGCCGGGCTTCACCGGGATGGCTTCGGTGATGCCGCCGCTCATCACGAAACTGCCGGCGGGCAGGGTCTCGCCCAGGTCGTGCAGGATGTTCACCAGCATGGCGACCGCTTCGGCCGGATGGCCGAGCACGGCGGCGGCGGCGGCGAAGGTGATCATTTCGCCATTCTTTTCCATGACGACGCCGATCGTCGGCAGGTCGAGATCGGCGGTGCGGCGCGGCCGGCCGCCGCCGACGAAGAGCGCGGCCGAGCCATTGTCGGCGACGACGCTCTCGAGGTCGAACTTGAAGCCGGAGAAGCGGGAATCGATGATCTCGATCGCCGGCAGCACGAAATCGGTGGCGGCCAGCACATCGGCGGCGGTGCAGCCCGGACCCGCCAGATCCCTGGCGGTCATGAAGGCGACCTCGCATTCGACGCGGGGGTGGATCAGGCCCTTCACCGAAACCTCGGAACCCTCGGGCCGCGCCATCCGATCGGTCAGGAAGCCGATCGAGGGGACGTTCACCCCCATCTGGATCATCTTGGCGCGGGAGGTGAGTCCGGCCTTCCAGCCGATCAGCTTGTGACCTTTGGCGATATAGCGCCGGCGCAGCGAGGACTGCACGGCATAGCCGTCGTCGAGGGTCATGCCCGGATATTCCTCGGTCAGCCGGGGAATGGCGTGGCCTCCGACCTGCGCGCCTTCGACGCGCTCGGTCAGGCGGGTGATGTCTTCGGCGGTCAATGTAACGGTCATGCCGCGCTCTTTCCCGAGAAGGCGACCCGGCAGGCGCCGAGCCCGCCGATGGTGCAGGTGAGAACATCGCCGTCGACGACGGAGACGAGGGCGGATTGCGAGCCGGACAGGATCACTTCCCCGGCGAGGAACGGAATGCCGAGGGCGCCGAGCGTGTTCGCAAGCCAGGCCACGGCGTTGGCGGGCGAGCCTTGAACGGCCGCGCCGCAGGCGGTCGAGAACAGTTCGCCATTCTTCTCGAGGACCATGCCGGCGAGGGCGAGGTCGATGTCGCGGGGATCGCCCTTCGCGTCGCCCAGGACATAGACGCCGCAGGAGGCATTGTCGGCCACCGTGTCCCTGATGCCGATCTTCCAGTCCCGGATGCGGGAATCGACAATCTCGAAGCAGGGGGCGACGTAATCGGTGGCGTGGATCACGTCCATCGCGGTGATGCCGGGACCCTTCAGGTCGCGCTTCAGCACGAAGGCGAGTTCAGCCTCGGCCTTGGGCTGGATCAGGGCGTTGAGGTCGATGGTCTCGCCCGCCCGGTAGACCATGCCGGAAGTCAGCTGGCCGAAATCCGGCTGATAGACACCGAGAAGGTTCTGCACCGCCTTGCTGGTCACGCCGATCTTCTTGCCGACGATCGTTTCTCCGGCGGCGATGCGCCTGGCGATGAAACGCTCCTGGATGCGATAGGCATCCTCGAGGGTGAGCGCTGGAAAGCGCTCGACTAGGGGGGCGAGGGTGTAGCGCCCGGTGAAGGCGTCGAAGAGTTCATCGCCGCAGCGGGCGAGCAGATCCGCCGTCATGGCCGGCTCAGAGCTTGATGCAGACATTGCTGGTCTCGGTATAGAACTCGAGGGAATGGACACCGCCTTCGCGGCCGATGCCCGATTGCTTGCTGCCGCCAAAGGCCGTGCGCAGATCGCGCAGGAACCAGGAATTCACCCAGACGATGCCGACCTCGATCGCGGCCGCCATGCGGTGGGCACACGACAGATTGGTGGTCCAGATCGTGGTCGACAGGCCGTAATCGTTGGCATTGGCGAGGGCGATCACCTCGGCTTCGGTGTCGAAGGGGCGGATGTGGCAGCAGGGACCGAAGATTTCCTCGCGGACGACCGTGGCCGTCTCGGGCAGGCCGGTCCAGATCGTCGGCTGCACCCAGTGGCCACCGGCAAGATCGGCCGGCATGTCGGGCACGCCCCCGCCGGTCACCACGGTCGCGCCTTCCTCGACCGCCTTCCTGTAATAGGACAGCACCTTCCGCTTGTGTTCGGCGCTGATCAGCGGGCCGTAGTCGGTTCCCTTGGTCTCGGGCCGGCCGAAATTGACGCCTTCGACCTTTGCCTTCAGGGCGGCGACGAAACGCTCGAAGATCGGCCGCTGGACATAGACCCGCTCGGTCCCGAGACAGACCTGTCCGGTGTTGAGGAAGGCGGAGCGGAAGATCCCGTCCACCGCCTTGTCGAAATCGGCGTCGGCGAAGACGATGCCGGCGTTCTTGCCGCCCAGCTCGAAGGAAACATCGCGGATCCCTTCCGCCGCCGCTTTCATGATGGCGGTGCCCGTGCCGGTCTCGCCGGTGAAGGTGATGGCGTCGACGCCGCGGTGCCGGGTCAGCAATTCGCCGGCGGAGCCGGGACCGAAGCCGTGGACCACGTTGAACACACCCTTGGGGATACCCACGGTGTTCATCACCTCGCCGAGCAGGGTCGTCGTCAGCGGGGTTTCCTCCGACGGCTTGACGACGACGGCGTTGCCACAGGCCATCGCCGGCCCGACCTTCCAGGTCATCAGCAGGAAAGGCGCGTTCCAGGGTGCGATCACCGCGATCACCCCCTTGGGCCGGCGCAGGCCATAATTGATCGCGCCCGCGCCGTCCGGCGTCGGCAGGACGAAACTCTCGGTCGGGACGTTCTTCACGACGTCGGCGAAGACCTTGAAGTTGGCGGCGCCGCGCGGGATGAAGGCATGGGTCATCACATGATGCGGCTGGCCGGTATCGGCCATTTCGGCGGCGACGAAATCGTCGAAGCGCCGGGTGATCTCGTCGGCGACGCCGTGCAGCAGGTCGCAGCGCTGATCGGTGGTCAGGCGACCCCATTCGCCCTTGAGGGCGGCGCGGCCGGCGAGCACGGCGGCATCGACCTCGGCGGCGCCCGCCTCGGAGATGGAGGCGATGACCGTGCCGTCGACCGGCGCGATCTTGTCGAAGCGGCGCCCGCTGGCGCTGCCGGTGAATTGGCCGTCGATGAAATTCTGAACCTGACGCATGGTTCCCCCTTGAGCCCGGCGCATTGCCTGTCCCGTGACACGGACGGCATGGCCGATGTGGTTTGGCCGTCAGCATAGGAAGCGGAAGGGATACCCGTCTAATACTAAGCAGACAGTGAGTTGATACCGGAAAGGTATGGACCGGCCGTTCAGTTTGTGCTTGCCAGCAAGGCCCGCTTCATGGCCCGAATGAGGAAAGCGGCCGGCGAAAAGGCCGCGTGGGACGTGGAAACGGGGGAATTCTGGGAATGCTGCGCAAAAGGTTGATCGAACAGTTCAACCTCCGCTCCCGGTTGAAATTCGATGTCGAGGACGGCCGTATCTGGCTGGACGAGAACCGGATGCTGCTGGTGCACGCCAAGGCGCTGGCAGCGGTCCGCCACGAGCTGTTCGAGACCCTGGGGCCGCGGCGGGCGCAAGGGGTGCTCATGCGCATGGGCTTCGCCACCGGGCGCCAGGATGCCGATCTCGCCACCAAGCTGGTGGGGGCCGGAGACGATTACGACGTCTTCAACATCGGCCCCGTGCTGCACGGTTTCGAAGGCGTGGTGAAGAGCGAAATCACCGAAGCCGAAATCGACTGGGAGAAGGGCAGTTTCTTCGGCACCGTCGAGATGGAAGGCTCGTGGGAGGCGGAATGCCACATCGAGCATTACGGTGTCGGCGGCGAATGCGCGTGCTGGAGCATCGTCGGGCACGCATCAGGTTATGTCAGCCAGTTCTTCCGCCGCTTCATCGTCTTCCGCGAAGTGAAATGCGTGGCGCGGGGCGACGATCGCTGCGTGATGGTGGCCCGCCCGGCCGAAGCCTGGGGCGACGATCCCTTCCTCGACAATTTCAAGTCGGCCGAAGGGGATGCGCCGTTCCGTGAACTCGAGGCGGAATTGTCCAGCCTGCGCGGCCGGCCACCCTCGCGACAACCGCCGGGGCGGCTGGTCGGCGCTTCGCCCGGGTTCCGGGTGGCGTTCGATCGGATGGCCAAGGCGGCCAACACGCCGGTTACCGTGCTGCTGCTGGGCGAGACCGGGGTGGGCAAGGAGATGTTCGCCCGCTGGCTGCACGACAACAGCCCTCGGGCCGGGGGCCCCTTCATCGCCGTCAACTGCGGCGCGATCCCGACGGATCTGATCGAATCCGAACTTTTCGGCGTGCAGCGCGGCGCTTACACGGGGGCGCAACAGTCGCGCCCTGGTCGCTTCGAGCGGGCCGATGGCGGCACATTGCTGCTCGACGAGGTGGGTGACCTCAGCCTCGCCGCCCAGGTCAAGCTGCTCCGCGTGCTGCAGACCGGCGAGGTGGAGCGACTGGGCGACGACCGGCTGCGCAAGGTGAAGGTCCGGGTGATCGCGGCGACCAATGTCGATCTCAAGCAGGCGGTGGCGGCCGGGCGTTTCCGGGCCGATCTCTATTACCGGCTGGCGACCTATCCGGTAGAGATCCCGCCGCTGCGCGAGCGGAAATCGGATATCCCATTGCTCGCCGTGGCGATGCTCGAGCGCCTGTCGACGCTCTATGGCAAGACATTCCTCGGTATCAGTGACTGGGCGCTGCAGGTGCTGCAGGACCATGACTGGCCGGGCAATGTGCGCGAGCTGGAAAACCTGGTGGAACGCGGCGTGATCCTGGCGCCCGATGGCGGCTGGATCGAGGCGGAACATCTGTTCCCCGATGGTCCGCTGCAGGGCATGGGCGGCGTCGCCGTCGATCTGCACGGCCATGTCGGCGAAGCCGCGGCGGACGAGGGGATCTACGCCGATCTGCTGACCGAGGGGTTCGATCTCCAGGCCCATGAGCATCGCCTGCTGCGCCTCGCCGCGGAACGGGCCAGGGGCAATCTGACCCAGGCGGCCCGCATTCTCGGCATCACGCGGCGGCAGCTTGCCTATCGGTTGAAGCGGGGCGGCGTCGATTGAGACCCGCCAGATAACGCATCGGCCTGTTTCGGCAGGCTTTCGCGAAAGGCGCGCATGGTCCCCAGGAAGGCGGCGAGAATGGGCGACTCGTCCCCGCTCCGGTAGATGCAGCTGAGGTCGACCGACCAATGGGCCGGCCGCTCCGCGATCGGGCGGAAGACGACGCCGGGCAGGGTCAGCGCGGTCAGGGATTTCGGCACGATGCAGATGCCAAAGCCCGATGCCACCAGGGCGACCCCGGTCACCGCGTCGCCAACCTCCTGCGTGATCCTGGGAAAGAAGCCGACCTCGGCGCAGATCGCGATCACCTTGTCGATGAAATTCGGCCGCCCCTCGCGCGGGAACAGGATCAGGGGATGATCCTCGAGGGCGCTGAAGGGAATGCTGTCCAGCCGTGACAAGGGGTGTTTCTCGTTCACCGCCAGCAGCAGCGGCTCGGTGAACACAAGCTCGCTGGTCAGGTCGGGCAGGGGGGCGAGGAGCCGGTTGAAGCCGACATTGATGCGGCGTTGGCGCAGCGCCTCGATCTGTTCGGCCTTGCCCATCTGGTGCAGATGGACCTTCACCCCCGGATAGGTCTCGGTGAAGGCCAGCATGATCTTTGGAATGGCATCGATGATGCCCGAGCCGAAAATCGCGACATCGAGCCGGCCGAGACGCCCCCGCGCCGCCTGCAGCGTGCGCTCCGTCGCCTGTTCGAACAGAAGCTCGATATTTCGCGCTTCTTCGAGAAACAGGCGGCCGACCGCCGTCAACTCCATGCCCTTCGGCGTCCGGGTGAAGAGGGCGACGCCCAGTTCATCCTCGATCTGCTTGATCTGGCGGGTCAGCGGCGGTTGGGAGATATGCAGGCGCCGGGCCGCCCGGCCGATATTCTCTTCCTCCGCGACGGCGATGAAATATTTCAACTGCCGGAAATCCATTTTTCCCTCCCGGGCCCGATCCGCGAGCCTCATACCGATACGGTATCAAGTGGCGTCCGCAACGGTATTGGACAGTATGCAGCACGATTCATAACGTGGCCATGGGCACGATGTCCGGCCGCTCGAAATGGGGGCTGCGGCCATCGCTGCATCGACAAATTTAAAGAAAAGGCCGGGACAGGCCGCACGGAGGACGCGATGGCAGGGGGATCTATGCCTCGGCATGACAGGAATAATTCGATGGCCACGGCTGTTTCCGCGATCGCCTTGGCGATCGTCGTCGGAACTTCCGTTTCCGCTTCCGCGGCGCCGATCGAAACGGGCAATCCGGATATCGCGATCTACTTCGACAATACGCTGAAATACTCGCTCGGCTGGCGTGTCGAGGAGCCGTCGGGTCAGGTGGCGAATAATTCGATCGGGGTCCAGGCCAATACCGACGACGGCGACCTGAATTTCGACAAGGGGCTGATCTCGAACCGGGTCGACCTGCTCAGCGAATTCGGCCTGACCTACAAGCGCGACTTCGGTTTCCGGGTCAGCGCCGCGGCCTGGTACGACGACGAATACATGGGCAAGAACGACAATCCGGGCGCCTTCGGCGGTGCCCTGGTGAACACGACCAGCGCGCCCTACAACCGTTTCTCGGACGAGGCCCAGGACCTGCACGGTCAGAACGCCGAACTGCTCGACGCTTTCGTCTTCGGCAAGATCGCCATCGGCGATACCGGCCTCAACATCCGGGCCGGTCGCTTCACCCAGCTCTATGGCGAGAGCCTGTTCTTCGGCTCGAACGGCATCGCCGCGGCGCAGACGTCGCTCGATCTGGTCAAGGCGCTGTCGGTGCCGAACTCCCGCTTCCAGGAAATCCTGCGCCCCATCGGCCAGGTCACGGGGCAGATCCAGATTTCGTCCGAACTCTCGGTCGGCGCCTATTATCAGCTCGAATGGCGCAAGACCCGCCTGCCGGCCGCCGGCAGTTACTTCAGTTTCGCCGATTTCGTCGACGACGGCGGCGAGACCCTGATCCTCGGCCCGGGCGCGGTCGCCTATCGCGGCTCGGACAAGGATGCCCGCGACCAGGGCCAGGGCGGCGCCCAGATCCGCTGGTCGCCGGGTGATGTCGAATATGGTCTCTATGTCGCCAATTTCCACGACAAGATCCCGCAGTTCTACGTCCGTCCGGGCGTCAATGTGAAGCCGGGCACCATCGGCGATTACATGCAGGTCTTCGGCGAGGACATCTTCACGGTGGGCGCCAGCGCCAGCACGCTGATCGGCGACACCAATGTCGCGGGTGAAGTCTCCTTCCGCGACAACATGCCCCTCGTCGCCAGCGGCAACGCGGTGATCATTCCGGGCAATACCACGGCGGATGGCGGCGACAACCCGGCCTTCCCCGTTGGCCGGACGCTCCATGCCAATCTCTCGGCGATCTCGGTCTTCAACGAGAGTCTGCTGTGGGACGGCGCCTCGGTCATCGGCGAATTCGCCTATAACAACCGTCTCTCGATCGACAAGAACGCCGACCAGCTCGATCCCCTGGCGACCAGGGACGCGGGCGCGATCCAGTTCATCTTCACGCCCGAATATTTCCAGGTCCTGCCCGGCGTCGATCTGCAGGTGCCGATCGGCGTTTCCTACGGCCTGTTCGGCCGCTCGTCGGTCAATGGCGTGCTCTTCCCCTCGGAAGGCGGTGGCGTGATCAGCCTTGGCCTCAAGGCCGACTACCAGAAGACCTGGCAGGCCAGCCTCAGCGTTGCCCATTACTACGGCTCGGAAGGCTCGATCGTGCTCTACGACACGGCGGTGCCCGAGCTGTCCTACAAGAACTTCCATGGCGACCGCGATTTCATCGCCCTGTCGATCCAGCGCACGTTCTGAGAACATAAAAGTTACACGGAGGAAAACCGGATGAACAAGCTGAAAGCAGCCCTGGTGACGCTTGCCGCCATGACGGCGCTGTCGGGCGCCGCCTTCGCCGCGACGACGGCGGACGAGGCGGCGAAGCTGAAATCGGTCCTGACGCCGCTTGGCGCCGAGAAGGCCGGCAATGCCGATGGCTCGATCCCCGCATGGGACGGCGGGCTCAAGGACCTGCCGGTCTCGGGCGCGATGGGCGATATCCCGACCGAAATTTTCGCCGGGGAAAAGCCGCTGTTCCAGGTCACCGCGGCGAACATGGGCCAGTATGATGCCCTGCTCAGCGACGGCACCCGGGCTCTCCTGAAGAAATTCCCCGAGAGCTTCAGGCTCGATGTCTACCCGAGCCATCGGACGGCGCGGGCGTCGCAGGCGATCTACGACCATACGTTCGCCAATGCGACCAACTGCCAGGCGATCGATGCCGGTCTGTCGCTGAAGGGCTGCATCGGCGGCATTCCCTTCCCGGTGCCGGCTTCCGGCGCCGAGGTGATGTGGAACTACCTGATGCGCATCGAGGCCCCCTCGATCGAATACAGCTTCAAGAATATCGTCGGCAACGCCGACGGCACCCACACGCTGGCGACGCGCAACCAGATCTCGTTCCAGTATCCGTTCTATTACCCGGACGCCACGGCGGACGGGTTCAAGGGCGAATACGCCATGCTGCGCTTCAACACCCTGGAGCCGCCGTTCAAGGCCGGCGAATCCCTCGTCATCCGCGACAGCATCGATCCGGGCGATCCGCGCAAGGCCTGGCAGTATCTGGTCGGCCAGCGCCGGGTGCGCCGGGCGCCCACGGTCGCCTATGACACGCCGGATTTTGTCGCCTCGGGCGCCAATTACTTCGACGAGGTGCAGGGTCTGTTCGGCGCGCTCGATCGCTATACCTGGAAGCTGGTCGGCAAGAAGGAGTTGCTGATCCCCTATAACAGCAATGGTTTCATCGGCGCGAGCGAGGCCGAGGCGGTCGCCAGGAACCACCTCAATCCCGACAAGGTCCGCTGGGAACGTCACCGTGTCTGGGTGGTCGAGGCGAGCGTCGCCGAAGGCAAGCGCCATGCCGTGCCGAAGCGCACCTATTACCTCGACGAGGATACCTGGCTGCTGTCCCTGATGGATGGCTACGACGCCGAAGGCAAGCTGTGGCGCACGACGCAGATGACGCCCTTCATCGTTCCCGCGATCCCGGCGACCATCGTCAAGACCGCGACCGTCTTCAATCTTCAGGCCAACACGATGAGCGTGATCCAGGCCCTGAATGGCGAGACCTTCAAGGTCGTGCCGCAGAAGCCGGAAACCTATTTCACCGGCGACGCGGTCGCCGCTGAAGGTATGCGCTGACGCTGGACAGGGGCCCGCCCGTCAGGGGCGGGCCCGACCGGCCCCGCGTGACGGGGCCTGCTTGATGGGAAACGACAAGATGGTAATGCCCACGGTGTTTGGCGGGCGACGCCCCCTCCTTGCCTTCGCGGCTCTGGTGCCGGTGCTCGTCCTTGCCCTTGGTCCGGGCGAAGGCAGGGCGCAGGGCGAGGCGGGGGCGGTGACGGCGGCCATCGTGCCCGATCTGATGGATCTGCCCGCCGCCGCCAATCCGCGCGCGACGCAGATGCTGCAACTGGCGATCGCCCGGGCCGGCCAGCGGCTGGTCTCGGTCGGGGAAGGCGGCATCGTGCTTCTGTCGGACGATAGCGGCGCCAGCTGGCGCCAGGCGTCATCCGTGCCGGTCAGCGTGACCCTGACCGATGTCACCTTCGTGGATGCGAAACAGGGCTGGGCCGTGGGCCACGGCGGTATCGTCCTGCATACGGCTGACGGTGGTGAAACCTGGACGCGCCAGCTCGATGGCAATGGCGCCGCCAGGGCCGTGATGGCCGAGGCGGAAGCCCTGAAGGCGGCGGGCGACCCCGCGGCCGACGGCGCGCTTCGCAATGGCACATACATGATCGCGGACGGGCCGGACAAGCCCTTCCTGGGCGTCACCTTCATCGACGACAGGCGCGGCTGGGTCGTCGGCGCCTATGGCCTCGCGCTCGAGACCCGCGATGGCGGTGCTTCCTGGCAATCGATCACGGCGCGCATCCCCAATCGGGGCGGCAAGCATCTCTACGGCGCCGCGCGCCTGGGCGATGGCCTCGTCATCGCCGGGGAGCAGGGGGCGCTCTTTCTCGCCGCCGGGTTTGACGATGTCTTCAGCGCGGTCGAAAGCCCTTACGAGGGCACGTTCTTTGGCCTGCGGACGCTTCGGGACGGCGGTGTTCTCGCCTTCGGTCTGAAAGGAAACGCCTGGCGTGCCGGTCCCGGACTAGCGGACTGGCGGCGCGTCGATCTTGGCGCCGAGGTCACGGTCACGACCGGGCTTCGCCTCGGCGATGGCAGCCTTGTCCTTGGCGATGAAAGCGGCCGCCTGCTGCGCAGCACCGACGAGGCCCTGAGCTTCGCCGCCATGCCCCTGTCCGGTGGCTCTGGCCTGACGGCCGTGATGCAGGCGCCGGACGATACCCTGGTGGCTTCAGGCCCGCGCGGCAACCGCCGCGTCACCCCCAACGCCCAGGCCCCCAATTCCAAGGCAGAGGAGGCCTATTGATGGCCCACGCCCCCGCAAGCTCCGTCGGCCCCGTCATCGCCCGGCTGGAAGATTTCGATCAGAAATCCGGCACGCTGATGGAGCGCGCCTTCTTCAACAACCGGCTGATCGTCATCCTGCTGTGTCTGCTGATAACCGCCTTTCTGGGTTGGCGCAGCGGTGATCTCAGGCTGAACGCGGCCTTCGAGAAGATGATCCCCACCGGACATCCCTATATCGCCAACTATCTTGAAAATCGGAAGCAGCTGGCCGGCATGGGCAATTCGCTGCGCATCGCGGTCGAGACGAAGAATGGCACCATCTTCGATGCCGCCTATCTCGAAACCCTGCGCCAGCTGAACGATGAACTCTTCCTGCTGAACGGTGTCGACCGGCCCTACATGAAATCGCTCTGGGCCCCGGCGGTGCGCTGGAGCGGCGTGACCGAGGAAGGTCTCGATGGCGGCCCCGTGATCCCCGATGATTACAAGGGCACGCCCGAAGATCTCGAACAGGTCCGCCTCAATGTCGAGCGTTCGGGCGAGATCGGGCAGCTGATCGCCGCCGATTACCGCTCCAGCATCATTCTGGTGCCGCTGCAGGACCGCATCGCCGAGACGGGCGAGCGTATCGATTATTACGCCGTCTCCGAACGGATCGAGGAGTTGCGCGGCAAATACGAGAAGGATGGCATTCTTATCCATGTGACCGGCTTCGCCAAGGTGGTCGGCGATCTGATCGCCGGCCTGAAGCAGGTGCTGATCTTCTTCGCCGCCGCGATCGCGATCTGCACCGCGGTCCTGTTCTGGTACACGCGCTGCATCCGCTCGACCCTGCTTGTCGTCCTGTGCTCGCTGATCGCGGTGATCTGGCTGCTCGGCCTTTTGCCGCTGCTTGGCTATGAACTCGATCCCTATTCGATGCTGGTGCCCTTCCTCGTCTTCGCCATCGGCATGAGCCACGGCGCCCAGAAGATGAACGGCATCATGCAGGACATCGGTCGCGGCACGCAGAAGCTGGTCGCCGCCCGTTACACCTTCCGCCGCCTCTTCCTCGCCGGCCTCACCGCGCTGCTGGCCGACGCGGTCGGTTTCGCCGTCCTCATGGTCATCGACATCAAGGTGATCCAGGATCTGGCCGTCACCGCCAGCATCGGCGTCGCCGTGCTGATCTTCACCAATCTCGTGCTGTTGCCCATTTTCCTGTCCTATACCGGGGTCAGCCAGGCCGTCGCCCGCCGCTCGCTCCGCGCCGAACTGGCCGAGGCTGGCGATGCCGGCCACAAGAAACACCCCTTCTGGGCTTTCCTCGACCTCTTCACCCGGCGCCGGGGCGCAAGCATCGCCGTTGTCCTTGGCGCCTTGATGGGGATCGGCGGTCTTCTCGTCGCGCTCGACCTCAAGATCGGCGATACCGATCCCGGCGCGCCCGAGCTGCGCGCCGACTCCCGCTACAATCGCGACAATGCCTTCATGGTGCAGAACTACGCGGCCAGCAGCGATGTCTATATCGTCATGGTGCGGACGCCCCAATATGCCTGCGCGCATTACAACACGCTGATGGCGGTCGATGCGCTGGAGCGCGAGCTGCGCCGTCTGCCGGGGGTGGAGACGACCAGTTCGCTGGCGGGCCTTGCCAAGACCGCCAACGCGGGCATGAGCGAGGGCAGCCTGAAATGGTATGCCGTGCCCCGTTCGCAGGACATGCTGAACGCGATCATCACCCGCGCCCCGCGCGAGTTGTTCAACCAGAACTGCGACCTGCTCGCCGTCTACGCCTATCTGAAGGACCACCGGGCCGACACGCTGGACGCCGTTGTCGCCGTGGTCGAAGCCTTCTCCGCGAAATACAACACGGCCGACATCCGCTTCCTCAGCGCCGCCGGCAATGCCGGCATCGAGGCGGCGACCAATATCGTCGTGAAGCAGGCCAACCGCGAGATGCTGTTCCTCGTCTATGCCGCGGTGATCGTGCTCGCCTTCGTCACCTTCCGGTCGTGGCGGGCGGTGGTCTGCGCGGTGGTGCCCCTCATCATCACCTCGATGCTGTGCGAGGCGCTGATGGTCTGGCTCAACATCGGGGTTAAGGTCGCGACCCTGCCGGTCATCGCCCTCGGCGTCGGGATCGGTGTCGACTATTCGCTCTATGTGATGACGGTGACGCTGGCGCGGCTGCGCGAGGGCATGACGCTGTCGGAAGCCTATTACCGGGCGCTCGTCTTCACCGGCAAGGTCGTGGTGCTCACCGGCATCACCCTTGGCATCGCGGTGGCGACCTGGGCGCTGTCACCGATCAAGTTTCAGGCCGACATGGGCATCCTGCTCGCCTTCATGTTCGTCTGGAACATGGTTGGTGCCCTGGTACTGCTGCCGGCGCTCGCGCACTTCCTGCTGCGCCCGGCGAAACCGGAAGCGGCCCTGGTCGCGAAGGCCGCATGACAATGCGTCATGGTGCGGCGCAGCTTTACGGATTTGTCAGGGCCTTCGCGGGGCCTGACAAATCCGTCGGGAAAACCCTGGCTCATACCGCATTGCGGCATAGTAAATTCAATGATTCCAATGGCTTGGCGGATTGGCACGGTTCGTGCTGATGTAACGGTGTGGCGGTGTCCGGGAGTAACCGGGTTCCGCTGGCCAAGAAGCAGATCGCAACGGGAGGAATAACATGGCGATGACGGGCGTTCTCCGTCCTGGGCACGCACAGCTCAGGGTTCTCGACCTCGAGAAAAGCGTGCATTTCTACCGGGACATCCTCGGTCTGGTCGAGACCGGACGGGACCATCTGGGTCGGGTCTATTTCAAGTGCTGGGACGAGCATGATCACAGCAGCCTGATCCTCTCGGCTTCCGATTCCGCCGGTGTCGACTTCGTCGGCTTCAAGGTCCTGGACGCCGCGACCCTCGACCGGCTGGAAAAGGATGTGCGCGCCTTTGGCCTGCCGACCGAACGCCTGCCGGCCGGCGATCTTCTGGAAACCGGCGAGCGCGTGCGCTTCCGCCTGCCGACCGGTCATCTGTTCGAGCTTTATGCCGAAAAGACCCGGATCGGCAACGGCCTGCCCAAGATCAATCCGCCGCCATGGTCGCCCGACGCGGATCGCGGCATGGCGCCCACCCGCTTCGATCATTGCCTGCTTTACGGGCCCAATGTCGCCGGCAACAAGGAATTGTTCGTCAAGGTTCTCGGTTTCAACCTCGTCGAACGCATCCTGGGCCCCGAGGAAGCGGGCGAGCCGGAAATCGGCATCTTCATGTCGTGCTCGCACAAGACCCATGACATCGCCTTCGTCGAATACCCCGAGCCGGGCAAGCTGCATCATCTCTCGTTCCGCATGCCGACCTGGGAGCGGGTGCTGCGTGCCGGCGACATCATGGGCATGAACAAGATACCGATCGACATCGGCCCGACCCGTCACGGCGTCACCCGCGGCGAGACGATCTATGCCTGGGACCCCTCGGGTAACCGCTTCGAGACCTTCGCCGGCGGCTACGAACCCTATCCCGACAGCGATCCCATCACCTGGACGTTCGACGGCTTTGCCCATGGGCTCGATTACCCGCAGGGCAAGTTGCACGAGACGTTCCTGACGGTCGTGACCTGAACGGGGCCAGGGCCATGGAGCGGGAAGGGGCAGGCGGAGGCGCCACGGCGATCGATACCGATCGCCGCTTCGTCCGGGTGCGGTCGCTGCGGCCGGACGGTTTCGTCGAATTCGAATTCGCCCTGGGCGAGCCCGAACTCTTCGTCGAACTCGTGCTGCCGCCCGATGCCTTCGACGAGTTCTGCGCCGCCAACAAGGTGCAGTTCCTGCCGCCGGACGATGATGGCGAGGAACCGCCCCGGGACGACTGGGCCTGGCGTCTCGCGGACGCGCGGGAAATCCGCTTCCGCTGACCGCCGCCGTAACGAAAGACAAGGGAGACAGCAATGCAGATCGATCTTCGGACGGTCACCATCGAGCCGCAGCGCGTGGCCTTCGACCATCTGATCCGGCGCTTCGGCAACAAGCCGGCATCGCGCTATCAGGAAGGCACCTACGACATTCAGGCGGCGGAGAACCTGCACTATCGTCCGACCTGGGCGCCGGATCAGGAGCTCTACGACAAGGGCATCACCCGGATCGTGATGCGCGACTGGTATGATCTCAAGGACCCGCGCCAGTTCTTCTACAATACCTATACGCTGACCCGCGCCCGCCAGCAGGACGCGGTCGAGGCGAATTACAAATTCATCGAGGGCAAGGGCCTCGCCGGCATGATCGCGCCCGATCTGCGGGAAAAGGCGCTTTCCGTCCTGGTGCCGCTGCGCCATGTCGCCTGGGGCGCCAACCAGAACCATACCTTCGTCTGCGGCTATGGCTATGGCGCGGCCTTCACCCAGCCCAGCATCTATCAGGCGCTTGATAATCTGGGCATCGCGCAATATCTCTCGCGCATCGGCCTGATGCTGGGCGGCCTCGATACCCTGACACAGGGCAAGGAAGCCTGGATCGGCGATCCGGCGTGGCAGGACCTGCGCCGCTATGTCGAGGATTGCCTCGTCACCCGCGACCCCTTCGAGCTGTTCATCGCCCAGAATGTGGCCCTCGACGGCCTGCTCTATCCCCTTGTCTATGGTGACATGGTCGATGGCGCCTGGGCGAGCGAGGGCGGCTCGACCATCGCGCTGGCCACCCAGTTCATGTCCGACTGGTTCGACGAGACCCGCAAATGGGTCGACGCCGTGGTGAAGACCGCCGCCGCGGAATCCGCCGCCAACAAGGATGTGCTGACCGGCTGGATCGCGAGCTGGGGCGAGCGCGCGGCGCGCGCCCTGCTGCCGGTCGCCCGCCTCGGCCTTGGCGATCAGGCGGAAGCGGTGATGGACGAACGCCGTGCCGATCTCGCCGCCCGCCTCGCCAAGACCGGTATCAAGCTGTGATCGGGGAAAACGCCATGTCGCAAGTCTTCATCGCCCTGCAGACGAACGAGGAAACGAGGCCGATCATCGAGGCGATCGAGGCCGACAATCCGAAGGCCGTCGTCACCCGCGATCCGGCGATGGTCCGCATCTCGGCGCCGGGGCAGCTCGTCATCCGCAAGGATACGATCGAACAGAACCTGGGGCGTGATTTCGACCTCCAGGAAATCCACATCAACCTGATCACGCTGAGCGGTCACGTCGACGAAGACGACGAGACCCTGACGCTGCACTGGGATCGCTGAGAAGGAGCGCCGCCATGGACATGAAGGCCCCCGAAAAGAAACTGGGCATCAAGGAAAAATACCGTCTGCTCACCCGCGATCTGGCGTGGCAGCCGACCTATCGCAGCGAGAAGGAAATCTATCCCTATCTCGATTACGAAGGCATCAAGATCCACGACTGGGACAAGTGGGAAGATCCGTTCCGCCTGACCATGGACGCCTACTGGAAATATCAGGGCGAGAAGGAGCGGAAGTTCTACGCCATCATCGATGCCCACGCGCAGAACAACGGCCATCTCAACATCACCGATGGCCGCTATCTCTCAGCGCTGAAGATCTTCCTGCAGGCGATCAGTCCGGGCGAATACGCCGCGCACAAGGGCTTCGCCCGGGTCGGCCGGGAATTCGCCGGCGCCGGCACCCAGGTCGCCTGCCAGATGCAGGCGCTGGACGAAATGCGCCACGCCCAGACTCAGATCCACGCGCTGTCGAACTACAACAAGTATTACAGCGGCTTCCACGCTTTCGCCGAAACCCGGGACCGCATCTGGTACACCTCGGTCGCGCGCTCATTCTTCGACGATTCGATGGCGTCGGGACCTTTCGAGTTCCTGATCGCGATCGGCTTCTCATTCGAATATGTCCTGACCAACCTCCTGTTCGTGCCCTTCATGTCGGGTGCCGCCTATAATGGTGACATGGCGACCGTGACCTTCGGTTTCTCCGCCCAGTCGGACGAAGCCCGTCACATGACCCTTGGCCTCGAGTGCATCAAGTTCATGCTGGAACAGGACCCGGACAATCTGCCGATCGTGCAGAAGTGGATCGACAAGTGGTTCTGGCGCGGCTTCCGCGTGCTTGGCCTCGTCAGCACCATGATGGATTACATGCTGCCCAAGCGCGTGATGTCCTGGCGCGAGGCGTGGGAAATCTATGGTGTCGAGAATGGCGGCGCGCTGTTCAAGGATCTGGCCTTCTACGGCATTCGCCCGCCCAAGGGCTGGGAAGACGCGGGCAAGGCGATCGATCACATGTCGCATCAGTTCATGCTGGGCTTCTACCAGTGGCGCTTCGGCACCGCCTTCCATTCCTGGATCCCGTCGGACCAGGACATGGACTGGCTGTCGCAGAAATATCCGACCACCTTCGACAAATACTACCGGCCGCGCTGGGATTACATCAAACGCGCGGAGGCCGAGGGCAAGCCGTTCAAGAACTTCGGCCTCGCCAAACTGTGCCAGTGCTGCCAGCTGCCCTGCGTCTTCACCGAGCCGGACGACGCCTCGGTGCTGTGCCACCGCCAGACCACCCACAAGGGCGAGATCTATCATTTCTGCTCCGATGGCTGTCAGGAGATCTTCGAGGACGAGCCCGAGAAATACGTCCAGGCCTGGCTGCCCATGCCGCAGTTGTTCCAGGACCCGGTGAACGGCGACCTCGCCGCCTGGATGGACTGGGCGCATCTGACCGATGGTCTCGACAACGGCGAATATCAGGGCTCCAGCGATCAGCGGAATTTCGACCGCTGGCGCGGCCTCGCCACCAGCAACACCTGACGGACAGGGGGCGGCGTGATCCGCCGCCCCGCACATAACGGGAGGATACGAAAATGACCGTCGCAGCCCGCGCACCCTATGACTTCAAGCCCCGCGACCTGATGGAGAATTTCCACGGCAAGCAGATCGTCTATGCCGCCTGGGACGGGCACCTGCTGTTCGCCGCGTCGTTCCTGATCTGCGTGCCGCCGGAGACGAGCTTTCGCGAACTGGTGGAAGGGCCGCTGGCCCAATTGCTGTCGATCGATCCCGACGCCGCCGCGATCGATTGGGCGGCGGTCCAATGGCTGAAGGGTAATCAGCCCTTCAGCCCCGATTTCGACCAGAGCCTCGTCGCCAATGGCATCGGCCACAAGGAACAGATCCGGTTTCGCACGCCGGGGCTCAACAGCATCACGGCGGCGGCGTGACATGGCTTACGAGCTGACGATTCAGCCGCTCGGCACCACGATCGAGATCGAGGAGGGGCAGACCATCCTCGATGCCGCGCTGCGCGCCGGCATCTATCTGCCTCACGCCTGCTGCCACGGCCTGTGCGCCACCTGCAAGATCGACGTGGTGGAAGGCGAGGTCGATTACGGCGAAGCCTCGAGCTTCGCCCTGATGGATTTCGAGCGCGCCGAGGGCAAATGCCTCGCCTGCTGCGCCCGGCCGGAAAGCGACCTCGTGATCGAGGCCGAGATCGAGGAAGACCCGGACGCGCGGAACCTGCCGGTGAAGGATTTCGCCGGCACGGTCGCCCGTGTCGAAAACCTCAGCCCGACCATCAAGGGCGTGTGGATCCGGCTGGATGATCCCGCGTCCTTCGTCTTTCAGGCGGGGCAATATGTGAATCTCGAGCTGCCGGACGGCATCGGCACGAGGGCCTTCTCCGTCGCCTCGCCCCCGGGGGCGGCGGAGGTCGAGCTGAACATCCGCATCGTTCCGGGCGGGCGGGGTACCACCTATGTCCACGAGACGTTGAAAGCGGGGGACCGTATCCGTTTCTCCGGGCCTTACGGCCGTTTCTTCGTGCGGAAATCGGCGCGGGTGCCGATGATCTTCATGGCCGGCGGCTCGGGCCTGTCCAGCCCGCGTTCGATGATCCTCGACCTGCTGGCGGAAGATTGCTCGCTGCCGATCACCCTCGTCTACGGCCAGCGTCACCGGGGCGAGCTTTACGATCATCAGGAATTCCTCGAACTGGCGGCGAAACACCCCAATTTCACCTATGTCCCCACCCTATCGGAC
>JAOZVS010000141.1 GCA_025869435.1 Zavarzinia sp. | reverse complement strand
CGGAAACCGGCGCCATCCCCGCGCGACAATCCGCCGCGCCCTGTGAAAGAATTCTCACCACAAGCGAGAAAACTCGCGAGCGGCGCGGCGGCCGGGCAAGGGGGGGGAGACCCCTCCCGTGGCCAGAATGCCGGCGCCGCGAAACAAGGGGGGAATGCGGCGTATGCTGGTGCGACAGAACGCCCGGCGCCGGGGGCGCTGGCTGCTGCAAACGGTTTCCATCGCGGCGCTGGGGGGCGCCCTCGTGTCGGCGGGCCTCGCCCGGGCGGTCGATGTCGAATGGGGCGAGGTTTCGGGCAGCATCATCACGGCGCTGTCCGTCGGCACCCAGATCCGCATGGCGGATCGCGACCCGCGCAATTACGGCCATGCCAATGGCGGCGCCAGCCCGACCGCCGGCAATGACGACGGCGATCTGAATTTCGACAAATACGACCTGCTGACCCTGATCGGCACGGTCACCAGCGAGGTGAACCTGCGCTGGCAAAACTATGGCCTCTATGTCCGGGGCACGGCCTTCTATGATTACATCGCCGACAACAACGACCTCGCCGACAATGGCCCCGAGGCGCGGAAATGGCGCGGCGAATATTCGATGGAGGGCCAGGAGAAGGCCCGATACGACGCAAGGATGCTCGATTACTACGTCTCGGGCAATTTCGACCTCTTCGATCACAATCTGTCGGTCCGGGTGGGGAGCCAGGTGCTGAACTGGGGCGAGGCCCTGTTCACCATCAACGCGATCTCGGTGATCAATCCGATCGACGTCGCGCGCATCCGCGTCCCCGGCGCGGAGCTGCGTGACGCGCTCATTCCCATTCCCATGGCCTGGGCGGGTTATGACTTCGGCGGCGGCCTGTCGGCGGAAGGCTTCGTCGCCTTCGACTTCAAGCCCTACAAGCTGGAAGCCTGCGGCAGTTTCTTCTCGGCGACGGACACGTTCTGCGACGGCACCCTGGGCGTCGGCGTCGGCACCGATTTCCAGGACACGCGATCCTATTACAAGGGCCGGAACGATCCCGATGACGATTTCGCCTCCTATGACGGCATCTCGGCCGATCTGCCCATCGACGACGATGCCTCGGGCACCGACTGGGGTGTCGCGCTGCGTTACTATTCGCCGGAATTGAACAACACCGAATTCGGCCTCTATTACATCAACTATCAAAGCCGCCTGCCGTCCATCCGGGTCTTCGCCGACTACCGCAATCCGCAGACCGGCACGATCAACGGCCTGCCCTATCCGGGCGAGCCCTTCGGCACCCGGCCGCGCTCCACCGTCCTCGACAATCTCGACCACGGCAGCCTGACCCTCTACTATCCCGATGAGGTCCAGCTGGTCGGCATGTCGTTCAACACGACGCTGGACAGTCTGGGAGTCGCCCTCAATGGCGAGATTTCCTGGAAGCACAATGTGCCGGTCTGGATTTCCGAGCCGACCCTGACCTTCACCGTCTACAATTACGCTGGCGGCAATCCCCTGCTGGCGGGCGAGGCCCTCGGCTTTTCGCCCTATGTCGATACCGGCTATCCCTATGACGATGATCCGCAGGGGCCGGTCCGCCTGAAGCTGGACGAGCCGCACGACATGTGGAACGCCAACCTGCGGGTGACCAAGATCCTGCCCACCACCCATTGGCTGGTCTCCCTGCTCGGCGCCAATGCCGCGACCGTGCTGGTCGAGGCGGCGGCGATCCATATCGACATCGATCCCGACGGCCCCTACGACTATGCCGCCTATGGCCAGAATGGTTTTTCCGGCTTCAGGACAAGGCCGCTGGCGCTCGTGCCGGGGGTGGAAATCATTCCGTCCCTCGATCTGCCGGCCCAGGGCGATCCGCGCATTCCCTCGACCTGGAAGCCGCCCACCCAATGGTCGGGCGGGGTTCAGGGCCTGTTTTTCGCCGATTATCCCGATGCCTTTGGCTCGGGCGTCAATCTCACGCCCTTCGTCGCGTTCTCGACCGGCCTGTTCGGCGTGACGCCCGCCCCCAATCCCGGTTTTACCAAAAGCCTGAACTCGATGTTCGTCGGTCTCAAGGCCGACTATCTGGGGACCTATTCGCTCCAGCTCGCCTATTTCAAGAGCTGGGGCGCGGGCGGCGGCGGGGGCGGTTCGCGCAATCCCTATATCGATCGCGATTTCTTCGGCGTGACCGTGTCCTGCGTCTTCTGACCCGGCGAGGGGGCGGATTCGGGCCCCGGAATCGTCAGGACAAGCATCTGGTTAAAAAATGACGCCGATTATCATTTTCGGCGCCCGCGGCCCCGCGCCGGGACGGTATAACCGGATCGGGGACATTAGACCGCCGGGCGGATTCATTTTGTCGGGACAAGCCCCCCTCCCTATGCGTAAACGAAAAGGCCTGACGAAAATGAAGCAGGCGCCGTGCCCGGGATTGATGGCTCCAAGCCACAGCAAGGTGCCGGGCAGTTGCGTGTTGGAGGGGAGCCGAGGTCATGCGTACCGCCATTCGCGGTGCAGCCGAGGGGCGGATTGCGTCCTCGTATGCATCAAAAAAAATGACGCCACCATTCGCGGGCAAGCGCCGCCGGGCGATGCCCCTGGCGATGCCCCTGGCGATGACGGCGATCGCCGCGCTCGGTGTCGCGGTGCCGGCCTTCGCTTATGAATTCGACCTGAGCGACGAGGTTTCGGGCTCCATCATCACGTCCCTGTCGACGGGCTTCCAGATGCGGGTGGCCGATCGCGATCCGCGCAATGTCGGCCTTTACAACGGCGGCACCGGCCATTCGGCCAGCACCGATGACGGCAATCTGAATTTCGACAAATACGACGTCTTCTCGCAGATCTCGACGATCTCGTCCGAGCTGAGCCTGAAGTGGAAGGACTTCTTCCTCTACGCCCGGGGCACCGCTTTCTATGATTCCGTGGCCGATTTCAACAATCTGGCCGAGAACGGGCCGGAGGAGCGGCCCTACCGCGGCCAGTACAATCCGAAAGCCCAGGAAAACGCGCGCTACGACGCGCAGATGCTGGATTATCTGGTCGGCTACAATTACCAGTTCGGCGATCGCTATGGCGTCGTGAAGATCGGCAACCAGGTGCTGAACTGGGGCGAAGCCCTGTTCACCATCGGCGGCATCTCGGTGATCAATCCGATCAACGTCTCGAAGATCCGGGTGCCTGGCGCCGAACTGCGTGACGCGCTGATCCCGGTGCCGATGATCTCGAACTCGATCGACCTGTTCCAGGGCGTCTCGCTCGAGGCTTTCTACCAGTGGGGTTTCGAGCCCTTCAAGCTGGAAGCCTGCGGCAGCTATTTCTCCTTCACCGATGCCCTGTGCGATGGCGCCGAAGGCGTTTCGGTCCTGACCGATTATGGCGACAGCCGCTCCTACAACGCGGGCACCGGCCAGTCGACGACCGCTTTCGACGTGCCGGCTTCTGTCGGCGGGCCGGATCTCTATTCCGTCAACATGCGCCTGCAGGACGACAAGCCCAGTTCGGTCAACGACTGGGGTGTGGCCCTGCGCGCCCTGGTGCCCGAGCTGAACAACACCGAATTCCAGTTCTACTACATGCGCTATACCAGCCGGCTGCCGTCGATCAAGGCCGTGGTGCCCCATGACGCGCCTGGCACCGGCCAGGTCAGCGGCACCGAACTGGTGACCAACACGCCGGCTCTCCTCGGCGGCGTGCTGAACGGTCTTGGCGTCGATCAGCTCGACGGTCTGGTCAGCACCCTGAGCGGCCTGCTGAACTCCCCGGTCGGCAATTCCGTCGCCGATGTCGTCGCGGCGCTGGCCGATCCGTTGGCCCAGCCGCTGGTCGACGCGCTGATCGACAATGGCTCGGGCGGGGTCTATGGCACCTATCCGCGCTCGTCCGTGCTGGAAAATCTGAACAACACGGTCCTGCACAAATATTATCCGTCCGGCATCGACATGGTCGGTTTCGCCTTCAACACGCTTGAAGAATGGACCGGCCTCGCGATCAACTTCGAAGTTTCCTACAAGCACAACGTGCCCGTGTTCATCTCGGAGACGAATTTCGTCGTCTCGACCTATAATGCCGCGGGCGGCGTGCCGATCGATCCCGTGACCAACGCGCCGATCACCGTGCTGGGCCTTCCGGCGGAAAACCCCGGCATCGCCCCCATCGTGAACGTGCCCGGCAGCGAGACGCCGAGCCTGTCGTCGAGCGGCCCCAACACGGTCTATCTCGACAAGCGGCAGGACATGTGGCTGGCGTCGATGCGCTTCACCAAGCTCTTCGCCTCGACCGACACGCTGACCAGCCTTCTGGGCGCGTCCTCGGTCACCGCCCTCGTCGAGTTCGGCGCGCTCTATTTCGATCTCGACAAGGATGTGAAATACGCATCCTACGGCCAGTTCGGCTATTCGGGCTTCGGCACCTCGCCGCTCAATGTCGCCGGCCTCACCGTGGTGCCGCCGCTGATGGCGACCGAGTTGCCGGCCTATGGCGACTATGGATTCTACTTCCCCGAGACGGGCAAGGCACCGACGCGCTGGTCCGGCGGTGTCCAGGGCTTGATCTTCTGGGATTACCCGGACATTTTGACGGGTGTCACGCTTACGCCCGCCATCGGCTTCTCGTCCGGTCTGTTCGGCACCACGCCGTCGCCGCACCCGGGCTTCACCAAGGGCGTCCACTCGGTAAACCTGCAGCTCAAGGCGGAGTATCTGGGCAACACCTCGGTCATCCTCAACTACTACAAGAGTTGGGGTGGGGGCGATGGTGCGGCAGGGTCGCGTAACCCGTATATCGACCGTGATTTCGTCGGCTTGACCTTCAACTACCAGTTCTAAGAAAAAGCGCCTCACGCTTTCCCAGGAGGAGACAAGAATGAAACGCGCAACGGCCGCCTTCGCCGGCTTGCTGCTGGCGGGCATCGCCGCCACGTCGGCCTTCGCCAAGGTGCCCCAGTCCGAGGTCGATCGCCTCGGCAAGGACCTGACCCCCATGGGCGCGGTCAAGGCCGGCAATGCCGATGGCTCCATCCCCGCGTGGGCTGGCGGCCTCACCACCCCGCCGGCCGGCTACAAGCCGGGCGGCAAATATGTCGATCCGTTCGCGGGCGACAAGGTCAAGTTCGTGATCGACGGCAAGAACGTCGATCAGTACAAAGACAAGCTGTCGGTCGGCGCCATCGCCATGCTGAAGCTCTATCCGACCTCGAATCTCAAGGTCTTCGAGACCCGCCGCACCTGCTCGCTGCCGGAGCGCGTCTACGAGGCGAACAAGCGCAACGCCGCCACGGCGACCCTGACCGAGGACCAGAACGGCCTGAACGACGCCCTGCTGGGCAACCCGTTCCCGATCCCGACCAATGGCGTCGAGGCGATCTGGAACCACCGCCTGCGTTATCGCGGCTTCAAGTTCCGCCGCTATTTCGCCTCGGCCGCGGTGAACCGCGACGGCTCCTACACGATCTTCAAGAACGAAGATTTCGGCATCCTGCACTACAACGGCCCGGGCCTCGCCACGGTCGGCGACGTCAGCGACATCAAGCAGCTGAACAACATCGGCATTTCCTACATCAACATCACCACCTCGCCCGCCCGCCTCGCCGGCAGCGTCGTCCTGGTGCATGACACGATCAACGCCAAGGACATGCCGCGCCAGGCCTGGGTCTACAACCCCGGCACCCGCCGCGTCCTGCGCGCCCCGGAACTCGCCTACGACAACCCGCTGTACAACACCGACGGCCTGGCGACGACCGACCAGTTCGACATGTATAACGGCGCGACCGACCGCTACAACTTCGAGCTTCTGCCGAAGAAGGAGCTGTACATCGGCTACAACAACTACGCGGTCGATGTTCCCTACAAGGACCTGCTGACCCCGAACACGCTGAACCCGGAATACGGCCGCTATGAACTGCACCGCGTCTGGGTCGTCGACGCCAAGCTGAAGGAAGGCACCCGCCACGTCTTCGGCCGCCGCACCTTCTATCTCGACGAGGACAGCTGGAACATCGCCCAGGTCGATCTTTACGACAGCCGCCAGCAGCTCTGGCGCTTCCAGGAAGGCCCGATCTCCAACGCCTATGAACTGCCCCTGTGCTCGTCGGCCGTCGAAGTGACCTACGACCTGCAGTCCGGCCGCTACATCGTCTTCGCCCTGAAGAACGAGGAAAAGCAGTTCAACCTGAATGCCCAGGACGTCGATCCGAACCAGTTCACGCCGGACGCGATCCGTCGCCTCGGCACGCGCTGACCGATTGACACCACTTTTGGGGAAGGGCGCAGCCGAGGCTGCGCCCTTTTCTTTTGATCTACCCCGATTTGGGGAAAACGGCCCCTTTCTATCGCGGCGGGCCAGCGCTTCAATCCACTGACAAACTATCCGTCGAAAGCCGCCACAGATCGGCCAAGGGAACGACGGCCGTGTACGCCACGAAACGCCGGTACAAGGCACAGGGGCGACACAGGGAAACGGAGGAAGCGGATGTCGGCCGATACAACGGCCGGGGTCACGCCACAGGGGGGAATAAAAATGAGCATTGCGCCACGTCGCGCAACGGTTCGTGCCTGCGCGTCCGCGTCACGTACGGTCTTTGGTCAATTCGGTCGGCGTCTTGGCACCGCTTCGGCCGCCGCCGCCCTCTTTGCTGGCCTCGGGGCTTCGGCCTATGCCTATGACTTCGATGTCACCGACGAAATCAGCGGCTCGGTCATCGTCTCGCTGTCGAGCGGCGCCCAGTTCCGCATGGCCGATCGCGACCCGCGGAATTACGGCTATTACAATCGGCCCGAGTCGCAGCAGGGCACCACCGGCGGGCTGATTTCCGCCGGCAACGATGACGGCAACCTGAATTTCGACAAATACGACGCCATCAGCCAGATCAGCCAGGCTTCGGCCGAGCTGAGCCTGAAATGGAAGAACTTCTTCCTCTTCACCCGTGGCGTCGCCTTCTACGATTCGATCGCCGCCAACAATGAACTGGCCGACTGGATGCCGGAGGAGCGGCGCTTCACCTCGGGCCGCTACCCCGAGGGGGCCGACAACCGGGCCGACTGGGACGCCAAGATCCTCGATTACTACATCGGCGGCAATTTCGACGTCCTTGGCCGCAATCTGTCGGTTAAGGTCGGCAGCCAGATCCTGAACTGGGGCGAGGCGCTGTTCACCATCAACGGCATCTCGGTCATCAATCCGATCGATGCCAGCAAGATCCGCACGCCAGGCGCCGAACTGAAGGACGCGCTGATTCCGGTGCCGATGATCTCGGCCGGTTACGAACTGGCCGATGGCCTGTCGGTCGAGGGGTTCTATCAGCTCGATTTCGAGCCTTACAAGCTCGACGCCTGCGGCAGTTTCTTTTCGTTCACCGACAATTTCTGCGACGGGGTGAAATACTCGTCCAGCTTCACCGACCCGATGGACAGCCGGTCCTATACCTCGGGCACCGGCATGAACCCCACGGATTACGACGATCCCAACAGCGTCATGCTGGCGGCCAACGGCCCGATCACGATGCTGGACGATCCGGATGTGAACGACTGGGGCCTCGCCCTGCGTTACTTCTCGCCCGAGCTGAACAATACGGAATTCCAGTTCTATTACGTCAATTACACCTCGCGCCTGCCGTCCCTGAAGGCGGAGGCGCCGCAGAATTACGCCGCCGGCACGGGCGAGCTGAACCTGGCCGCGCTGCCCGCGCCGCTGGTCGACGATCTTCTCGACACGGTCGCCCAGGGCCAGCTCGATGCCCTGAGTTCCGCCCTGTCGACATTGCTCGGCGGGCCGATCTCGGATCTGGCGGGGGCCCTGACGGGACCGATCACGTCCCAGCTGGTCGACCCGCCCTATGGCACGGCGCCGAGGTCGGTCGTCCTCGAGAATCTCGAGCGCGGCAATCTCTACATGTATTATCCCGAAGACATCGACATGCTCGGCTTCGCGTTCAACACGACCTACGACCCGCTCGCCGTCGCGATCAATGCCGAGATCAGCTACAAGCACAATGCCCCGGTATGGCTTTCGGAACCTGCCTTCCTCGCCGGTGTCTATGACGGCGCGGGCGGCGTGCCGATCGATCAGGCGACCAAGGCGCCGACCCCGCTCGGCATCCGCAATCCGGGCATCGCGCCGCTGCTCGATACCGAATTCCAGCAGTTCGACAATGATTTTCGCCCCGGCCGGACGCTCACCCTAGACGAGCGGCATGATGTCTGGCAGGCGGCGATCCGCTTCACCCAGATCCGCGGCGGCACGGATTTCCTCACCAGCCTGCTGGGCGCCAATCAGCTCTTCGCCCTCGTGGAATTCGGCGCGCTCTACATCGATCTCAACAAGGGCACGCAATATGCGTCCTATGGCCAGAACGGCTTCTCGGGCTTTCGCACCCGGTCGCTCTCGCTGGGGCCGGCGTCCGTCATCGATCCCATCGACGCCACCAGCCTCGGGCCGATGTTCCCGGAAACCGGCAAGGAGCCGACCCGCTGGTCGGGCGGCGTGCAGGGCCTGTTCTTCTGGGATTATCCGAACATCTTCAGCGGCGTGACCATGACGCCGTCGATCGGCTTTTCCCATGGCTTGTTCGGCACCACGCCAGCGCCCAATCCGGGCTTCACCAAATCGGTGACCTCGATGAATTTCGGCGTGAAGTTCGACTATCTGAACAACTGGGCGCTCAACGTGAATTACTTCAAGAGCTGGGGCGGCGGCGGCGGTGCCGGGGGGGCGCGCAACGCCTATATCGACCGCGATTTCGTCGGCTTCAGCGTTTCCTACGTCTTCTAGCGGCCCGGCCGTCTCCAGGGTCGCGGCAGACGGGGGGGAAGGGCGCGGGATTCCGCCGCGCCCTTCGCCGCCGGCCGTGGTGGTGCGTTGAATTATCTGTCAGTTCGCGCTAGAAGCCAGAGATCAAAAGAAAACCAATTGTCTGGGGAGAGTCTGATGTCCGAATCCTCCGTCCTGCTGCGCCGTCTGGTCGCGCCGGCGTTTCTGTTGGCGTCGCTGGCGGGCGTGCCCGCTATCGCGCAGGAAAACGCGGGCGGCGGGGACAACATGGACCCGTTCCCGGCCCGGATGGAGCCTCTGGCGGCGGAAACCCTGATCAACGCGGTGACCATGGTCGGGGATAGGCTGGTCGCGGTCGGCGCCTGGGGCCATGTGCTGATTTCCGAGGATCAGGGCAAGACCTGGAACCAGATGCCGACGCCGGTTAACGTCACCCTGACCGCGGTGCGTTTCGTCGATGACAAGCTGGGCTTCGCCAGCGGTCACGACGCGGTCATCCTGCGCACGGAAGACGGCGGCAAGACCTGGGCGATTGTGCAATATGATCCGGCGGGCGAGACCCCGCTGTTCGATATCCATATGAATGATGCCCAGAACGGTTTCGCCGTCGGCGCCTATGCCCTGATGATGACCACCAGCGATGGCGGCAAGACCTGGGTGCGCAAGCCCCTCGGCGATCTCGACCTGCATCTGAACGCCATCGCGACGGCGAAGGACGGCAAGATCTGGATCGCGGGCGAGGCCGGTCATGTCTTCGTGACCGATGGCGGCCTGTCGCAGGTTCAGGATATCGAGACGCCCTATTCGGGCTCGTTCTGGAATGTGCTGCCGCTGTCGGACGGCTCGGTCCTCGCCATGGGCCTGCGCGGCAATGTCTGGCGCACCGCCGATCAGGGCGCGACCTGGACCCAGGCGACGACCGACACCATCGCCTCGGTCCAGTCCGGTATCGAGCTGAAGGACGGTCGGGTGATCCTCGTCGGTCTCGAGGGCACGGTGCTGGTTTCGGCCGACAAGGGCGCCAGCTTCAAGCCGCTGAAGCGCAGCGAGCGGACCGGTGTCACCGCCGCCCTGCAACTCGCCGATGGCCAGGTGCTGCTGTTCGGCGAGGCGGGCGTGGACGGTTCGCTGTCCGTCGAAACCCTGACCAACTGATCCGCTGACGGGCCGGGCCGGCGCCCGGCCGTCACATCCTGCGCATGGTGGCGTGGGTGATCAGCACGGAGGCCTGGCCCGCGCCATAGAGGCCATCGGTCGCCTTCTGCAGCAACCGGGTCAGGCGCGGCACGTCCAGCGACGTCTTCATGTCCAGCTGGTCGACATAGGGATCGAGGTAGCGCAGGTAGGAATCCCGGACCAGCGGGACCTCCCGCGCGATCCGCTCCCGCAAGGGGCCATCCCCGACATCGAGATTGGCGACCACGGTCATGATCGCCCGGACCTTGCCTTTGCGCACCACGCTGACATTGAATGGCGCCAGAATGACGACGGTGCCGATGATATCGACACCATCGCGCGAGGCTTCGGCCCGCGCGGCCGTGGTCACGCAGGCGGCGAAGGCCGCGCCGATGGCGAGGGACAGGACATGGCGGCGATGAAGGCGGCAGGGCATGAGCGCGACTATGGCGGTGGAAGGTTAAGGTCTTCTTTTCGTCTGGGCCTGATCCTGCTGATGCCGGCAACGGCCGTGGCCGCTGCGGCCGAGGTCGGGCGGATCGAGACGGTCGATCCGGCCGGACTGCCGCCGCCCTACGCGAGCCCCAGCGCCTATAACGCCCCGCGCGAGATCGAGCGGCCGGCGGGCGCCCTGCCGCAGGTCCCGCCCGGCTTCCAGGCCTCGGTCTTCGCCGAGGGTTTCGAGCATGCGCGGGCCCTCGTGGTCGCGCCGGACGGTGCCGTCCTGCTGGCTCAGCCAAGGCCCGGCGTGGTCACCCGCCTCGTCGATGCCGATGGCGACGGCAAGGCGGACCGGAAATCGGATATCGTCACCGGTCTCGACCTGCCGCATGGCCTGGCTTTCAGGGCCGACCAGCTCTTCGTTGGCGATGCCTACGGGGTCTGGCAGGTCGATTATGCCGGTGGGGCCGGGGGCAAGCCGCGCCGCGTCACCGCCGAAGGTGCTTTCGGCGATACCGGCGGCCACTGGACCCGGAACATCGCCTTTTCGGCCGATGGCGCCGCTCTCTTCGTCGCCATCGGCAGTGAAAGCAATATCGCCGAGGACGCGGCGCCCCGCGCCACCATCCAGCGCTTCGCCGCCAGCGGCGGGGCCGGCACGACCTTCGCCAGCGGGCTGCGCAATCCGGTCGGCCTCGCGGTCAATCCCGAAACCGGCACCCTGTGGACGGTCGTGAACGAGCGCGACGGTCTTGGCGACGATCTGGTGCCCGATTATCTCGCTTCGGTGGTCGAGGGCGGCTTCCATGGCTGGCCTTACGGCTACATGGGCCATGCCGATCCCCGGTACGGCGACAAGAGGCCTGATCTCGTCGCCGCCAGCCGGATGCCCGAGGTCCTGTTCCGCAGCCATTCGGCGCCGCTCGGCCTTGTCTTCTACACCGGCACGGCGTTTCCGCCCGAATATCGGGGCGATGCCTTCGTCGCCCTGCATGGCAGCTGGAACGCCAATCAGCCCCGGGGCTATCAGGTGGTCCGGGTCGATTTCGACCAGGGCCTGCCGGTCGCCAATGCCTATCAGGTCTTCGCCGATGGTTTCCGCCGGGATGCGGGCGCGGGCAAGCGGGCCGAGGTCTGGGGCCGGCCGGCGGGGCTCGCCGTTGCCGCCGATGGCGCCCTGCTGGTTGCCGACGATGTCGCCAATGTGATCTGGCGTATTTCCTATATGGGCACGCCATGAAGCCGTGGAAGCGCCTCGCCCGGCGCACGGTCTATGAACAGCGGCCCTGGCTCGCCGTCCATGTCGACCGGCTGGAGCTGCCGGATGGCCGTATCGTCGAGGATTATCACCAGATCGAGGTCGCGCCCTATGTGATCATCCTCGCGGAGACCCCGGCGGGTGATCTCGTGATGATGGAGCAATATCGCCATGGTGTCGGCGGGCCCTGCCTGTCGCTACCCGGCGGCATGATCGATCCCGGCGAGGACCCGGAAACCGCCGCCCGCCGCGAACTGCTGGAAGAAACGGGCTACAGGGCCGCCGACTTCCGCCTGATGCAGTCCTATGTCGCCATGGCCAACATGGGCGGCTGCACCGCCCATCTGTTCCATGCCCGCGACGCGGTGCCGGTGGCGCCCGCCGATTCCGGCGATCTCGAGGAGGCGGAACTCCTCACCCTGTCGCGCGGGGAGCTGCGCGCCGCCATCCATGCCGGCCGCCTGCCGGTCGCCAATATCCTGATGGCCGCCGGCCTCTGGCTGGCGGGGATCTGAGGTCGGAAGCCGCTATCGCCCGGAGGTCGGCCGATGGCGTTCCACCTTGTTTTTCTACAATTATCGCGTGCATCATGTCGTCGGGAACGCGGGTCGAGGCCCGGGGGGAAACGATGACGACGATCTATTTCGCGACCAATCGCAAGCTGGCCCCCGGGGCCGAGTTTTCCGACGCCTTTCACGACAATCTCGACGAATTGCGCTTCGGCACCGCGACCTGCGAGGGGCGGGAGTTGTTCAAGCGGGATATCGCCGATGTCGCCGCGTCGGCGACGATCGAGGTCGCGCCCGAGCGGCTCTCGGCCGAGAACGCCGCCGCTTCCAGGCTGGGCAGCGCGGCGGTCTTCGGCCGGCTTCAGGCCGAATTGCGCGACAGCGGCAAGGACGCCCTGATCTATATCCATGGCTATAATTACAGCTTCCGGGACTCCGTGGCGCGGGCCTGCCAGTTGCAGCAATGGCTGGCGGCCGGCGGACGGGACATGGCGGTCTGCCTGTTCGCCTGGCCGTCCCGGGGCGCCGGTGTCTCGACCGGGGCCTATCGCGACGATCGCAATCGGGCTGCGGCGGCCGGGCCGGCGCTGGGCCGGGCCATCCTGAAGGCCGTCGACTTCGTGCGTGGGACGCCGCGCGGGCAGGCCTGCAATTCCCGTCTCCATCTGGTCGCCCACAGCATGGGGGCCTGGGCGCTGCGCGGCGCCGTCCAGTCCATGCGCACCTTCGTCGGCGACAATATTCCGCCGCTCTTCGAGGAGGTCGTGCTGTTCGCCGCCGACGAGGACGACGACGCCCTGTCGGCCCGCGCGAAACTGTCGCCGATCCTGCGCGGTTGCCGGCGCGCGACGGTCTATCTGAACAGGCAGGATCTCGCGCTGAAGGCGAGCGACGTCGCCATGGGCAATCCCGATCGCCTGGGCAAGGCCGGCCCCGAGCAGGGCCCCGATCTGCCGCCCAAGGTCGTGACGGTCAATGCCTCGCCCGCCATCATCTGGGACGCGATGGGCGCCGCCGCCTGGACCCGCGACGAGACCGGGCATCAATATTATCGCAACAACACGATCGTCCGGGATGACGTGGTGCAGGTGCTCGCCGGGACCTCGGATGCCGAGATCAAGGGCCGGGCGGAGAAGCCGAATTTCTGGCTGCTCGGCTGAAGGGGGAGGGGGGCGCTTCCGGCCACCCCCACCGGCCTCATCGCATGAAGACGTGGTTGCCGATGCGCACCGTCTTGTCGAGGTTCTTCGCCCAGCGCGGCTTCTTGCGGTACTGCAGCACCGAATAGAAGGAATGGGCGCCGCCGGTCGGGTCCTTCACCGTGTCGGTCAGCACGGCTTCGGCCATGATCGCGGCGTTCTGCCAGCGCTGGCTGGTGCCGATGGTGGCCGCGACATCCGTGCGGGCGACCTTGCGGGTCCAGCCGAACTGGCCCTTCTCGTAGACGACATCGCAGAGCGTGGTGCCCGGCGGCCGGTCATCCAGCCGGTTGAGGACGACATGGCCGACAGCGGCGAGGCCTTCCGCGCCTTCGCCGCCCGCCTCGTAGAACATGGCGGCGATCAGGCAGGCGCGATCGTTCGGGGCGACGACGGGCGCGGGTGTCGGCGGGGGGGCGATTTCGGCCACCACGGCGGTGGGCGGAACATGGGCGGATTCGGGCCCGGCAACGCAGCCGGTGACCGCCAAGGCGGCGGCGATAATGAATATATGGCGCATTCCGGCCCTCCCTGCCGGCTTTACTGACAGGGAGGGGGGAGGGACGTCAACTCCTAGAACTTGGAGACGTCGCGGACGGCGCCCTTGGCGGCGCTGGTCACCATGGCGGCATAGGCCTTCAGCGCGGCCGAGACCTTGCGCGCGCGGGGGGCTTCCGGCTTCCAGGCGGCAGCGCCCTTCGCCTCCATGGCGGCGCGGCGGGTGGCCAGCACCTCGTCCGAGACATCGACCCGGATGATCCGGTTCGGAATGTCGATGATGATGATGTCGTCTTCCTCGATCAGGCCGATGGCGCCGCCTTCCGCCGCTTCCGGGCTGGCATGGCCGATCGAGAGACCCGAGGTCCCGCCCGAGAAGCGGCCGTCGGTCAAGAGGGCGCAGGCCTTGCCGAGACCCTTCGACTTCAGGAAGGTGGTCGGATAGAGCATTTCCTGCATCCCGGGGCCGCCGCGCGGCCCCTCGTACCGCACGATGACGACATCGCCCGCCTTCACCTTGTCGCCGAGGATGCCCTCGACCGCGGCGTCCTGGCTCTCGAAGATGCGGGCCGGGCCGGAGAAGGTCAGGTTCGAGGCATCGACGCCCGCCGTCTTCACGATGCAGCCGTCGAGCGCGATATTGCCGTAGAGCACCGCGAGGCCGCCGTCCTTCGAGAAGGCATGGTCGATGTCGCGAATGACGCCGGCCGAACGGTCGAGATCGAGATCGGGGAAGCGCTTGTCCTGGCTGAAGGCGACCTGGGTCGGCACGCCGCCGGGCGCGGCGCTGAACAGGTGCAGCACCTCGTCGGACGGCTTGCCTTTCACGTCCCATTTGTCGATCGCCTTGCCGAGGCTGGAGGCATGGACGGTCGGCGTGTCGCGGTGGATGAGGCCGCCGCGGTCGAGTTCGGCCAGGATGGCGAGGATGCCGCCGGCCCGGTGCACGTCCTCGATGTGGACGTCCTGCTTGGCCGGGGCGACCTTGCAGATGTTCGGCACCTTGCGCGACAGATGGTCGATGTCCTTCATGGTGAAATCGACCCCGGCCTCGAAGGCGGCCGCCAGCAGATGCAGGACGGTATTGGTCGAGCCGCCCATGGCGATATCGAGGGTCATCGCGTTCTCGAACGCCTTGAAGGTCGCGATCGAGCGCGGCAGGACGCGCTCGTCCTCGCCCTCGTAATAGGAGCGGGCGAGATCGACGATCAGGCGCCCGGCCCACAGGAACAGCTCGCGCCGGTCGGCGTGGGTCGCGACGATGGTGCCATTGCCGGGCAGGGCGAGGCCCAGCGCCTCGGTCAGGCAGTTCATCGAATTGGCCGTGAACATGCCCGAGCAGGAACCGCAGGTCGGGCAGGCCGAGCGCTCCATGGCGAGGCTGTCCTCGTCGCTCACCGTGGGATCGGCGCCGGCGATCATGGCGTCGATCAGGTCGACCGCCAGCTCCTTGCCCTTCCATTTCACCTTGCCGGCCTCCATCGGCCCGCCGGAGACGAAGATCGTGGGGATGTTCAGGCGCAGCGACGCCATCAACATGCCGGGGGTGATCTTGTCGCAGTTGGAAATGCAGATGAGGGCGTCGGCGCAATGGGCGTTCACCATGTATTCGACCGAATCCGCGATGATGTCGCGCGACGGCAGGCTGTAGAGCATCCCGTCGTGGCCCATGGCGATGCCGTCGTCGACGGCGATCGTGTTGAATTCCTTGGCGATGCCGCCGGCCTTCTCGATCTCCCGCGCGACCAGCTGGCCGAGGTCCTGCAGATGGACATGGCCGGGCACGAACTGGGTGAAGGAATTGGCGATGGCGATGATCGGCTTGCCGAAGTCCTTTTCCTTCACGCCGGTGGCCCGCCACAGGGCGCGGGCGCCGGCCATGTTGCGGCCGTGGGTCGAAGTCTGGGAGCGATAGGCGGGCATGATGATCCCCTGGCGTTTTCCTGCTGGTCGGAATGCAACACTTGGGCGTCTCGCGCAAGCGCGATCACCGAATTGCCGCCTTCTGCCCATGTCGGGTCTCGACATGGCGGCCAAGCTGTCCTGTCATGAGGGGACAAGTCCGGCAGGGAGATTGCGGTGGAGCATGAAGTCGCCCCCGATCCGCGCGACCTGGACCTCGAGGCGAGGATCGAGCGCCTCGTCCGCTGGCCGCTGGGCAGCGATGGGGATCGGCTGGTCACCCTGGACGATGCCATCGCCGCGAACGGGGATGATCCCGCCCTGATCTGCCGGCGCATCCTGCGCACCGACGGCGGCCCGGCCGAATTCGCCAATATCCTGCGCCGCCTGACTCTCGACGGCGAAGCCTGTCCGGACCCGGAGGGGATCGCGCTGTCGATCCTGTCGTCCGTGCGCAATGGGCGAAACGGCTACGAGCGCCCCGCCAACCGGCTGGGCGTCGCGCTGATCCTGATTCCCGGGGCGATCGCCGGCCTTGGCCTGGCCGGCGGCATCAGCCCCTATCTTCTGCTGCTGGTCGGGGCCGGCTGGATCGCCGGCTGGCGCCTGCTGCGGCGGGGTTGAACCCCGCCCGATGCGGCTGCGTCAGATCTTCTTGCCGTAATAGCGCATGCTCATCAGGAAGGCGAAGACGAGGAACAGGAAGCCTTCGACATAGGCGAGCTGATCCGACGACTTGGCGGCGAGGAAGACGCCGAACAGGGCGATCAGCAGGAAGGCGACACCCATCAGCACCGGCGCGATCAGGCCACCCCGGGCCTCCGTGGCGTCAAGGTCGGTCAGGTGGGAGAAATGCGACAGGCTCATGCTCGAACTCCGGGATGTGATGGCCGGATGATAGCGGGCCGCCGCCGCCGCGCCGTGATCTGGATCAAGTCCATTTCGCGGCTGTCGCCGCCGCGCCGCCGGCCTCCCCATGCCCCTGGCGCCATGGCGAGGGCCAGAAAGTCCATGGCCTTCATCCCCTTTTTCCTGAATCGGCGCGAGCCATTCGGCGGCCGGGGCCGGAACGGTGGTGATCGGCCGCACCAACGGCGATTTGTCGCAAGCCGACTCTGCTCCTCGCGTTCTAGACGTGATCTGGATCAAGGCGGCTGATCACGCCTATGCCCAAATTCCGTCAAAGTTCGCAAGGTCGCCAATGAGGGGCAAGACCATGACCATATCAACTGCGTTGTCTCCGGGCCGCATGCCCGACGCACCCGTCGCCTACCGCGACGACGTGGTGCGCTGGTTCATGATTGCGGCCGTGTTCTGGGCGGTCGTCGGGATGCTTGTCGGCGTCGTCATCGCCGCCCAGCTGACCTATCCCGCGCTGAACCTCGGCTTGCCGTGGACCAGCTTCGGGCGGCTGCGGCCGGTCCATACGTCGGGCGTCATCTTCGCCTTCGGCGGATCGATGCTGATCGGCACCTCCTTCTACATCGTGCAGCGCACCTGCCGGGCACGCCTGTTTGGTGGTTTCGCCGCTGAATTCGTGTTCTGGGGCTACCAGGCCTTCATCGTGATGGCGGCGCTGTCCTATGTGCTGGGCGGGTCCCAGTCGAAGGAATACGCCGAACCCGAATGGTATATCGACCTCTGGCTCGCCGTGGTCTGGGTGACCTATCTGGTTGTCTTCGCCGGCACGATCATGAAGCGCAAGGAGCCGCACATCTATGTGTCGCTCTGGTACTTCCTCGCCTTCATCATCACGATCGCCGTTCTTCACATCGTGAACAACCTGGCGATCCCGGTCTCGTTCTTCGGCTCGAAGAGCTACTCGCTCTTCTCGGGCGTGCAGGATGCGATGACCCAGTGGTGGTACGGCCATAACGCGGTGGGCTTCTTCCTGACCGCCGGCTTCCTCGGCATGATGTACTACTTCGTGCCGAAGCAGGCCGAGCGGCCGATCTGGTCCTATCGCCTGTCGATCATCTCCTTCTGGTCGCTGATCTTCGTCTACATCTGGGCGGGTCCCCACCACCTGCACTACACGGCGCTGCCCGACTGGGTGCAGATGCTGGGCATGACCTTCTCGGTCATCCTGTGGATGCCGAGCTGGGCCTCGATGGTGAACGGCATCATGACGGTCTCGGGCCGTTGGGACCGCCTGCGCACCGATCCCATCCTGCGCTTCATGGTCGTCGCCGTCGCCTTCTACGGCATGTCGACCTTCGAGGGTCCGCTGATGTCGATCCGCGCGGTGAACGGCCTGTCGCATTACACCGACTGGACGGTCGGCCATGTGCACTCGGGCGCCCTCGGCTGGAACGCCTTCATTTCCTTCGGCGCGCTCTACTACCTGTTCCCGCGCCTGTGGGGCCGCAAGGCGATGTACAGCGAGCCGGCGATCCGCCTGCACTTCTGGCTCGGTACGATCGGCATCGTCCTCTACATCACCGCGATGTGGGCGAGCGGTATCATGCAGGGTCTGATGTGGCGCGCCTACGACAGCCTCGGCTTCCTGCAGTACAGCTTCGTCGAGACCGTCGCCGCCATGCATCCCTACTACGCGATCCGCGCCGTCGGCGGCCTGTGCTTCCTGTCGGGCACGGTCATCATGGCCTGGAACCTGTGGAAGACGGCAACCGCGGGTGAACCCGTGGAAGCCCAGCCCGCGACGCCTGCCCTGCAGCCGGCCGAGTGAGGAGCAAGACCATGGCAAACATCTATTCGATCCACGACGTCCTGCAGAAGCACTCCATCAAGCTGATGGTCGGCATCGTCGCAGCCGTCTCGGTGGGTGGTCTCGTCGAGATCGCTCCCCTGTTCCTGATCGAGAACACGATCGAGAAGGTGGAAGGGATGCGTCCCTACACCCCGCTCGAACTCGCCGGGCGCAACATCTACATCCGCGAAGGCTGCTATCTGTGCCACAGCCAGCAGATCCGTCCGTTCCGCGACGAGGTCGACCGCTATGGCCCCTACAGCCTTGCCGCCGAGTCGATGTACGACCATCCGTTCCAGTGGGGCTCCAAGCGCACGGGGCCGGACCTCGCCCGCGTCGGCAACAAATATTCCGACGACTGGCAGGTCCGCCACCTGATCCACCCGCAGAGCGTGGTGCCTGAATCGGTCATGCCGTCCTATGCCTTCCTGGCGACGACCCCGATCAGCGGCGACGAGATCGCGGAACACCTGAAGACCCTGCGCCTGACCGGCGTGCCCTATACCGACGAACAGATCGCCAGCGCGGCGACCGATTTCGCGGCTCAGGGCAGCATCGACGGCGCCGGGGCGGAATTCGACGCCCGCTGGCCCAAGGCCCCTTCGCGCGACTTCGACGGCAACCCCGAACAGCTGACCGAGATGGACGCGCTCGTCGCCTATCTCCAGATGCTGGGGACGCTGGTCGATTTCCCGAAGATCGTGCCCGACGCCGACTTCAACCGCTGAGACCGGGGGAGGATCGTCATGAATTACTACGACGCCCTGGTGTGGAGCCGGATCATCGGCATCCTCATCTTCTTTGGTCTCTTCCTCACGTTCGTCCTCTGGTCCTACCGGCCCGGCGGCAAGCGCATCTATGACGCCGCGGCGCGCATTCCCTTCGAGGACGCGCCCGCCCATGGTGCGAAGGAGATCTGATCATGGCCGAAAATCGCAAGTATGAAATCGACCCGGTCACGGGCAGCCCGATCCATCCCTATTCCTGGGATGGCATCGGCGAGCTGGAAACGCCGCCGCCGCGCTGGTGGGTGCTGACCTACGCGGTCTGCTTCCTCTTCGCCGTGGGTTGGTGGGTCGCCTATCCGGCCTGGCCCTATATCGCGGGCTATACCAAGGGCGTGCTCGGCTTCTCGACCCGCGCCGATGTCGCGGAACAGATCGCGGCCGCCAAGGCGGCGCAGGCGCCGATGAACGACAAGCTGGCCGCGCTCGACTATGCCGCGATCGCGGCCGATCCCGAGCTGATGCATTTCGCCACCGCCGGCGGCAAGGCGCTGTTCGGCGAGAACTGCGCGCAGTGCCATGGCTCGGGCGCCGCCGGTAACGTCGGCTATCCCAACCTGCTCGACGACGACTGGGTGTGGGGCGGCGACTATGCCACCCTGCAGACCACGATCGAGCATGGCGTGCGCTCGACGGTCGATGCCGACAGCCGGCAATCGCAGATGCCGGCCTTCGGCAAGGATGGCATCCTGACCCGCGAACAGGTCGACGATGTCGGGGCCTATGTCCTGACGCTGTCGGGCACGGCTCCGGCCGATGCCGCCGCGGCGGACAGGGGCAAGGCCGTCTTCGCCGACAATTGCGTCGCCTGCCATGGCGATACCGGGGCTGGCCTGCGCGAGCTGGGCGGACCCAATCTGACCGACGGGATCTGGCTCTACAGCGGCGATCCCAAGGCCGTCGCGGCGCAGATCTGGAACCCGCGCCATGGCGTGATGCCCGCCTGGGCCGGCCGTCTCGACCCCCTGGCGATCAAGAAGCTGGTCCTCTATGTCCACGACCTCGGTGGTGGCGAGTAAAGAGTAGAAACGATGAGCACGACCGTGAACACCCGCATGCCTCAGACGATCGACGAAGCCGATATTCCGGTCTGGTCGCATCGCCCGAAGGTAACGCCCAAGAAGGTGAAGGGACCCATCCGGAACCTGAAGTGGCTGGTCATGGCCGTGCTCCTCGGGGTTTACTGGGGGGTGCCGTGGCTTCGCTTCGACCGCGGCCCCTTCGCCCCGGACCAGGCGATCCTGATCGACCTGCCCGGGCGCAAGGCCTATTTCCTGTGGTTCGAGATCTGGCCGCAGGAAGTCTATATCCTCACCCTGCTGCTGATCGTGGCGGCCATCGGCCTGTTCGCCGTGACCGCCATGCTCGGCCGGGTCTGGTGCGGTTACACCTGTCCGCAGACGGTCTGGACCGATCTGTTCATGACCGTCGAGCGCTGGATCGAGGGTGACCGCGCCCAGCGCATCAAGCTCGACAAGGCCCCGCTGAGCCTGTCCAAGCTCGGCAAGCGCCTGACCAAACATGCCGCCTGGCTGTTCATCGGCATGATGACCGGCGGCGCCTGGATCCTCTATTTCAACGACGCGCCGACCGTGGTGCCGCAGTTCGTCACCGGGCAGGCGGGTTTCGCGGTTTACGCGACCGTCGGCTTCCTGACCTTCACCACCTGGCTGATGGCGGGCGTCGCGCGTGAAAACGTCTGCATGTACATGTGCCCCTATGCCCGTTTCCAGTCGGCCATGTTCGACCAGGATACGCTGGCGGTCACCTATCACACCGCCCGGGGCGAGAAGCGCGGCAAGCACAAGGCGGGCGAGAGCTGGGAAGGCCGCGGTCACTGCATCGACTGCCGCCAGTGCGTCGAGGTCTGCCCGACCGGCGTCGACATCCGCGAAGGCCTGCAGATGGGCTGCATCTCCTGCGGTCTGTGCGTCGACGCCTGCAATTCGATCATGGACAAGGTCGGCCTGCCCCATGGCCTGATCGCCTATGACACCGAACGCAATGTCGAGCTGATGGCGGCAGGTCAGCCGCGCAAGTGGAACTTCTTCCGCCTGCGCACCATCGGATATCTCGCCGTCTTCGCGGTCGCGGGGCTTGGCGTGCTTTATGGCCTGCTGGCCCGGGCGCCGCTCGACGCGGCGGTGATCGCCGACCGCAATCCGCTCTATGTCCGCCTGTCGAACGGCGACCTGCGCAACGGCTTCACCGTGAAGGTGCTGAACAAGACCAACAGCCCGCAGTCGGTTTCCATCGCGATCACCGGCCTTGACGGCGGCGAGATCGTCATCCCCGGCCACGAGGGCGAGACCGCGCCGGTGGTCGAGGTGGCGCCCGACACGGTCGCCGCGGTTCGCGCCTTCGTCAAATTGCCCCCGGCGGACTGGAAGGGCGAGCCGATCGACTTCGACTTCACCGTCGCCGACCCGACCCGGGGCCTCAGCGTCTCGGTCCCCACCCGCTTCGAAGGACCCTCGAAATGACCATCGCCAGCGAGATCGCCCCCCGTCGCGGCCTGACCGGCGGCAAGGTCGCCCTGATGCTCGTCGCCTTCTTCCTGACCATCACGGCGGTCGACATCGTGATGATCACCTCGGCCATCGACAGCCAGACCGGTCTCGTCGTCGAGCATTCCTACGAGCGCGGCCTGACCTTCAACGACCTGCTGGCCCGCGAGGCGCGGCAGGCACAGCTGGGCTGGAAACTGCGGGTCGCGGTGGCCGGCGGGCGGCTGACGGTCGTCGTCGACGACGCGCAGGGGCAGCCGGTGGCGGCCGAGCGCATCGGGCTGCGCCTGGTGCGCACCAGTGACATTCGCCTCGACCGCGTCCTCGAAACCACCTCGGCCGGCGACGGGCGCTTCGTCGCCGATCTCGCCGGGGCCGAGCCCGGTCTGTGGCAGGCCGCCATCACCGTCTATCGGGGCGAGGATCGCTTCGATCGGCTGGAGACCGTGGTGATCCCATGAGCATCGCGTCCGACCTTCCCCGCGTCGTTCCGCCGGTCGATACCAAGGCGGGCGTGAACAGCACCATGCTGGCGATCGACGGCATTCACTGCGCCGCCTGCGTGCAGCGGATCGAGCGGACCCTGGCGCAGGACCCGGACGTCGTCTCGGCCCGGGTGAATTTCACCACCCGCCGCCTCGCTCTCGCCTGGAGGGGGTCGCCCGCGCGCGCCGCCGATTACATCGAGCGGCTGGACGACATGGGCTTCACCGCCCGGCCTTTCGATGTCGGTGTGCTGAATTCCGCCGATGCGTCGAATGACCGCAAGCTGCTCCGGGCGATGGCGGTCGCGGGTTTCGCCGCCGGCAACGTCATGTGGCTGGCGATTTCGGTCTGGGCCGGCGTGTTCGCGGACATGGGGCCGGCGACCAAGGCGCTGATGCAATGGATGCAGGCCCTGATCGCCCTGCCGGCCATCGCCTATTCGGGCATGACCTTCTTCACCGCCGCCTGGAATGCCGTGCGTCGCGGTCACGTGAACATGGATGTGCCGATCTCGATCGGCATCATTCTCGCCGCCGCCATGAGCGTCGTCCAGACCGTGATCGGCGCCGACGATGTCTATTACGACGCGGCGATATCCCTCGTGTTCCTGCTGCTGGTCGGCCGCTATCTGGACCAGCGGGCGCGGGGCCGCGCCCGCGAGGCGGCGGCGCATCTCCTGTCGCTCGCGGTGACCGAGGTCACCCGCCTGACCGATGACGGCCGGGCGGAACTCGTCGCGATCGAGGCGGTGCGGCCGGGCGATCACCTGCTGGTCGCCGCCGGGGGCCGCCTGCCGGTCGACGGCGTGGTCTTCGCCGGCCGCTCCGCCATCGACACCAGCACCCTGACCGGGGAAAGCGTGCCCGCCACCGTCGGCGTCGGCGATCAGGTCTTCGCCGGCACGATCAACACCGGCAACCCCCTGACCATCGAGGCCCGGGCGATCGGCGGCGACACGGTGCTGGCCGAGATCGTCCGCTGCATGGAGGCGGCGGAACAGGGCCGCGCCCGCTATGTCGTGCTGGCCGACCGTCTCGCCCGTCTCTATGCCCCCGTGGTGCACAGCCTGGCCGCCATCACTTTCGTCGGCTGGTGGCTGTGGCCGATGTCGGCGCCCTGGACCGAGGCGCTGCTGCACGCCGTCGCCGTGCTGATCATCACCTGCCCCTGCGCCCTGGCGATCGCCGTGCCGGCGGTGCAGGTCGCCTCGTCCGGCCGCTTGTTCCGGCGCGGTATCCTGCTGAAGAACGCGACCGCGCTCGAGCGGCTCGCCACCGTCAACACGATCATCTTCGACAAGACCGGCACGCTGACCGAAGGCCGTCCCGAACTGGTCGAGAACAAGGCGCTGCCCGGCGCGGCGCTCGACCTCGCGTCGGGCCTCGCCGCCGCCTCGCGCCATCCGCTGGCCCAGGCCCTGCGCCGGGCCCGGCCCGACGCGCCGACGCTTGCCGGGGTGATCGAGTTTCCGGGCGATGGCCTCGAGGCGACTCTCGATGGCCGGATGATCCGCCTGGGCCGGCGCGGTTTCGCCGCCCCCGAGGCCGCGGAATTCGACGATGGCGATGGCGAAATGTGGCTGGCCGGCTTTGGGCCGGCACCCTTGCGCCTCGCCTTCCGCGACCGGGCGCGGGTCGATGCCGCCCGGGTCGTCGCCGAATTGTCGAAGCGCTACCGCCTTGTCCTGCTGTCGGGCGACCGGCCGGCCGCCGTCGCCCAGCTGGCGGAAAGCGTCGGCATCCCCGAATGGCGCGCTGCCCAGCGTCCGGCCGAGAAGGTCGCGGTGATCGAGGCCCTGAAGGCCGAAGGCGCGCGGGTGCTGATGGTCGGCGACGGCATCAACGACGCGCCGTCGCTCGCCGCCGCCGATGCCTCGATGGCGCCCAGCGCCGCCGCCGACATCAGCCGCACCGCCGCCGACGTACTGTTCCAGGGCGCGGGCCTGTCCGCCGTCCCGGCCACCCTGTCGGTCGCGCGCCGTTCGCAGATCCTGGTGCGCGAAAACCTCGGGATTTCGCTGCTCTATAATGTCACGCTGGTGCCGCTCGCCGTGCTCGGCATGGTCACGCCCTTGCTGGCGGCGGTCGCCATGTCGGTCTCGTCGCTGACCGTCATTCTCAATGCGCTTCGCCTCGGCAGGGCCGGGCGCGAAGACTTCAACCGGGGAGATGCGGCATGACCATCATGATCTATCTGCTGCCGATCGCGCTCCTGCTCGGTCTCGGCGGCCTCGCGGCCTTCTTCTGGGCGATGAAATCGGGCCAGTTCGACGATCTCGAAGGCGATGCCCAGCGCATCCTGTTCGACGACGAGGATCAGGTTCCCGGCCGCCAGGGCTGATCACGCTCTTGTGCCCGCCGCCCGTGCCGGTTATGTCCAACCGGCACCGGTGGAGGCTTTTATGGCAGATGAAGGGATGCGGGCATGAGCGGCCCGCTCGACGCTTACGCGGTCCTCGTGGCGGAAGGCACGGTCGAATCCGATCCCGCCCAGCGCCTTGCCATCGAGAAACTCGAAATCCTGCACCAGCGCCTCGCCCTGTGGTCGCCGCCCGAGGCGCGGGCGGCGCGCGGCCTGTTCGGCTGGCTGACCGGCGCCCGCAAGAGCCACGAGGAGCCGCCCCAGGGCCTCTATCTCTATGGCGGGGTCGGGCGCGGCAAATCCATGCTGATGGACCTATTCTTCCGGGGCGCTGCCGTCGAGAAGAAGCGGCGTGTCCACTTCCATGCCTTCATGCAGGAAGTCCACGGTGCCATCAACGCCCACCGCCGCCTGTCGGATGCCGAGCGGGCCAGGCGGGGCGGTGACGATCCCATCCCCGTCGTCGCCCGCGATATCGCGGCCGAGGCGCGGCTGCTCTGCTTCGACGAATTCCAGGTGACCGATGTCGCCGACGCCATGATCCTGTCGCGCCTGTTCCACGTGCTGTGGCAGGAACAGGTGGTGGTGGTCGCGACCTCCAACCGCGCGCCGCGGGAGCTGTATCTCGGCGGCCTGAACCGCCCGCTGTTCCTGCCCTTCATCGACGAACTGGAAGCGACGATGGACGTCCTTCATCTCGATGGCGCGCGGGACTGGCGGATGCTGCGGCTGGCCGGCCATCCGGTCTATTTCACCCCGCTGGGCGCCGCCGCGACCCATGCCCTCGACGCCGCCTTCGCCGATCTGACCCGGGGCGCCGGCGCCGCGCCCTGCACCCTCGACGTACAGGGGCGCAAGGTGGTGATCCCCCATGCCGCCTATGGCGTGGCGCGGGCCAGCTTCAACCAGCTCTGCGCCGCCGCCCTCGGCCCCGCGGATTACCTCACGATCTCCCGCGCCTTCCATACTCTCGTGCTCGACGACGTGCCCAGCCTGACGCCCGAGAAACGCAACGAAGCCAAGCGCTTCGTCACCCTGATCGACGCGCTCTACGAGGCCAGGACCAAGCTCGTCCTTTCCGCCGCCGCCCCGCCCGAGACCCTCTATCCGGCGGGCGACGGCGCCTTCGAATTCGAGCGCACGGTGAGCCGCCTGAACGAAATGCAGTCGGATGAATACCTGGCGCTGGGACACGGTGAGAGTTAATCACCCGAAATGAAGCATTCTAAAGTTGTTTCTCTTGATGTGCGATGACACGCTCATCGGCATAAGTCGTCGGCCCTTACTCATAAGGGTAAATCGGCGCCGCCAATGGGGGGAGAGATGCCGATCTTCGATCTTGCCAAGGCCCGTGATGCGGTCGTGGCGACCTTTCCGTGGATAGCAACGGACCTCGCGCCGAGCCTGCCGATCCAGAAAAACGACACCGGACGGCGCGCCCTGGTGGTCCAGGAATTGCTCTGCTTCGCCGGTTTCGGCACCAGCATGGACGGCGACTTCGGTCACGCTACGGCGATGGCGGTGCAGAAATTCCAGAAGGCGGCAGGGCTTACCTCGCCGATGGGCGTCGTGGACAATGATACGTTCCTCGCCCTGGCCGCCCCCGTCATCGAGACCGCCAATCCGGTCTGCGCCGCGACGTCCTTCCCGGCGGCGGTGGTCGAAATCGCCAAGCGCCATCTGGCCGAAAGGGTTCGGGAACTGGGTGGGGAGAACAGGGGCGTCTGGGTGCGCCTCTATACCGGTGGGCGCGATGGATCGGACTGGCCTTGGTGCGCGGCCTTCGTGTCCTTCGTGCTGTCGCAGGCCGCACGGGCGACCGGTCGTAAATCACCACTACCCTATACCGCGAGTTGCGATGTCCTCGCGACCGAGGCCAAGGCACGCAACATCTTCGTGCCCTCGGTGACCAAGGAGGAAAACCTCACTATCGACATGCCCGCGATCTTCCTCAATCGGAAGAGCCCCGGAGACTGGACCCACACTGGCTTCGCGATCGGAAAGGACAAAGCTTCCTTCTCGACGATCGAAGGCAACACCGAAGCCCACACCGGCAGCTATGAAGGTGATCGGGTGCAGGCGTTGCAGCGGAAATACGAAAACCGCGACTTCATCAGGCTGGCCTAGGGCGGCCCGATGACGAGATGGCCGCTGATCGTCGCCCTCGTGGTTTCGGCGCCGCTCACGGCGTCCTGCAGTCTCGACTACACGGACGCCGACGGGCGGCGACACATCGTCGGCCTCAATCACATCGTCGAAGAGCCGAGCAGTCCCGAGGGCGGGGGCTTCATCGAAGTCCGCACGCTCGGTCTCGCGGTCTACAGCCATGACATGGGCAGCGGCGCCGCGCTCGGCTGGTCCGCGGAAGCTGTCAGCCGCCCATCACCGGAGGAAGCGAAGCATGATGACAGGCCTTAAGGCACTGATCGCCGGCGCGGCGGGCATAGCCGCCATCGCCCTCGGCGGCTGCAACACGACTGACCTTGTGTTCGTCACGTCGACGACGGGGGGCGTTGTCGCCGACACGACGACGCAGCAGCTCTCGATCGGTTTCGATCGGACCGAAGGCTATATCGGTCCGCGCTTTCCCAACGGCCAGGTGGTGCCGGCCATGGCCTCCTTCGACGGTACGGGCAGTGTCTCCTCCCCCAAGGGCCGGGACCTGTTCGCGACCGGCGACGCGGCGGTGATCATCGCCAACAACGGCCTGCCGGACACCGCCTATGTGCCGCCCGAAGCGCCCGCCGACGCGGCGCCCGCGGTCGAGCGGGTCTTCGTCGGCACCGCCACCAACATCGGCCTCAAGGTCGGCTTCAGCGGGACAAGCGCGGTCGCGGTCAACCTCGGTTACCGTCGGGCGGTGATCGGGATCGTTTCTCCCGGTGTCGCCCGCGACGCGACCGACAAGACCCGTTACATTTATCCGTCGGTCATCGCGTCGTCCGACGCAAGGGGCCTGATTTCAACTCCGACCGAGACCAAGGGCCGCGTGAACCAGTTCATCCTCATCGGTCGCGCGGCGGAAGTCGCCGCGAGCAGCGACAAATTCGGCATCCGGAGTGGCTTCGAGGACGACGCGGAAGCCTCCTTCACCAGCGCCGCCTGGGTCGCCAATACCGAAAGCGAGAGCAAGGCGGCCCTCGCGTTTCTCGCCTGCTATGACAAGGTGATCAAGGACGCGCCCCAGAAGCGCCCGGAGATATGGGCGACCGTGGCCAGCGCGCGCCTCTACACCGGAGCGCCCGATCAGGCGGCCATCGTTGAAGACCTGACAGCGATAACGGATATGGCGGAAGCTGACAGGGATTTCAGGGAAAATTTCCTGTTCACCAGCGGCGTTTCGGGGCGCGCGGAGAGATTGGCGGCCCTGACCAAGATCTATTGCGAATAAGGGAGGCGGAAGATGAGCGGTCAACTCAGGGCTATTGTGGTTCCCAAAGACAAAGTTGGGGCCAAGGTGGCGGAAATTCAAACCATGACCACGTTCAAGGTCCTGGCCGTAGACAACGATGGCTATGGCTTTGCCCCGCAGGGATTTTCCGTGATCGTCTTTGGCCGACCGGCGGACATCCAGCAGGCGCTCACGGCCTGACAGGGCGAACGACTCGGCCCCACCGGGGCACGGGCAATCGGCGCATTCGATCATCCAATGGTCGAAACGAATGCCCGTGCCGGCCTTTGCGACCTTCGCCAACCTTGTGGAGTGCGGCAATTCGCGCTAGGTAACGGCCCCACGGGAGACCGGGAGGGACCAGGGGGTATGGCGCGTAACAAGATCGCCCTTATCGGTGGCGGTCAGATCGGGGGCACGATTGCCCTTCTTGCCGGTCTGAAGGAGCTGGGGGATGTCGTGATTTCCGACATTCTCGACGGCGTGCCTCAGGGCAAGGCGCTCGATATCGCCGAATCCTCCCCCGTTCTCGGCTTCGATGCCGCCCTGTCCGGCGGCCGGGGCTATGCCCAGATCAAGGATGCCGACGTCGTCATCGTCACCGCCGGCGTGGCGCGCAAGCCCGGCATGAGCCGGGATGATCTGGTCGCCGTCAATGCCAAGGTCATGAGTGCCGCCGGTGCCGCCATCGGCAAATATGCCCCGGACGCCTTCGTCATCGTCGTCACCAATCCGCTCGACGCCATGGTCTGGGCGCTGCAGAAGGCTTCGGGCCTGCCGCCGCGCAAGATCGTCGGCATGGCGGGGGTGCTCGACAGCGCCCGGTTCCGTTATTTCCTGGCCGAGGAGTTCGGTGTCTCGGTCGAGGATGTCGGCGCCTTCGTGCTGGGCGGCCATGGCGATGCCCTGGTGCCGCTCGTGCGCTATTCGACCGTCGGCGGCATTCCGCTGCCCGATCTCGTGAAGCTGGGCTGGACCACCATGGATCGGCTGGACGCAATCGTGCGGCGCGTCCGCGACGACGGCACCGAAGTCGTCGACCTGCTGAAGGCCGGCGCCGCTTCCGCCATCTACGCGCCTGCGGCGGCGGCGATCGAGATGGCGGACAGCTATCTCAAGGACAAGAAACGAATCCTGCCCTGCACGGCCCATCTGTCGGGCCAGTACGGGGTGAAAGACCTCTATGTCGGTGTACCGGTGGTGATCGGTGCGGCCGGCGTCGAGAAAGTGGTCGAAGTCACCCTGAGTCCCGGCGAGAAGGCGGCTTTTCAGAAGTCCGTCGCCTCGATCCGCGCTCTGGTCGGCGTCACCCGCAAGCTGGAGCCGTCGCTGGACGGTCTGGCCGGGGTGGCGGCGGCGAAGAAGGTGAAATCGCCCGCTAAGAAGACGAAGTGAGTTGTCAGGCCATGCTGGTTGCGCGGTGCAATCTCGGTGTTATAACTGCGTCGCCGCGCATCCATCACCGCTTGACAGCGGCCCTCCCCGGAAGCCAACCCAGGATGCCCCATGAACATCCATGAATATCAGGCCAAGGCTCTCCTGGCCAAATATGGTGTCGCCGTGCCCAAGGGCGGCGTTGCCTACACCCCTGAAGAGGCCGAAAAGGTCGCCAGGGACCTGCCCGGCCCGGTTTGGGTCGTCAAGGCGCAGATCCATGCTGGTGGCCGCGGCAAGGCCGGTGGCGTCAAGGTCGTGAAGTCGATCGAAGACGTCAAGGCCGCCGCCGCCAAGATGCTGGGCATGACGCTCGTCACGCACCAGACCGGCCCCGAAGGCAAGGAAGTGAAGCGCGTCTACATCGAGGACGGCTCCAAGATCGCCCGCGAGCTCTATCTCGCCGCCCTCCTCGACCGCAAGACCGGCCGGATCGCGTTCATCGCTTCCACCGAAGGCGGCATGGACATCGAGACCGTGGCGCACGACACCCCGGAGAAGATCCTGGGCCTGCCGGTCGACCCGGCCGCCGGGATCCAGGCCTATCACGGCCGCCGCGTCGCCTATGCCCTGAAGCTCCAGGACAAGCAGGTCGGCGTCTGCGTGAAGCTGGTCCAGGCCATCTACAAGGCGATGGTCGAGACGGACGCGGGCCTTCTCGAGATCAACCCGCTGGTCGTGACCGAAGCGGGTGACCTGATCGCCCTCGACTGCAAGATGAACTTCGACGACAACGCCCTGTTCCGTCACAAGGACATCCAGGAACTGCGCGATCCGGACGAAGAAGATCCGATGGAACGCGAGGCGGCCAAGCACGAGCTGTCCTATGTGAAGCTCGATGGCAACATCGGCTGCATGGTGAACGGCGCGGGCCTCGCCATGGCGACCATGGACATCATCAAGCTCTACGGCGGCGAGCCGGCGAACTTCCTCGATGTCGGTGGCGGCGCGACGCGCGAGCGCGTGACCGAGGCCTTCAAGATCATCCTGTCGGACCCGAACGTCGAGGGCATCCTCGTCAACATCTTCGGCGGCATCATGCGCTGCGACGTCATCGCCGAAGGCGTGATCGCGGCAGCCCGCGAAGTGTCCCTGTCGGTGCCGCTGGTGGTTCGCCTCGCCGGCACCAATGTCGAACTCGGCAAGAAGCTGCTGGCCGAGTCCGGTCTCCCGATCACCTCTGCCGACGATCTGGCCGATGCGGCCGCCAAGGTCGTCAAGGCCGTGAAGGAAGCTGCCTGATGTCCGTCCTCGTCAACAAAGACACCAAGGTCATCTGCCAGGGCTTCACCGGCGCGCAGGGGACCTTCCACTCCGAGCAGGCGGTCGCCTATGGCACCAAGATGGTCGGCGGCGTCACCCCGGGCAAGGGCGGCACCACCCACCTCGGCCTGCCGGTGTTCGACACCGTCTATGACGCGGTCGAGAAGACCGGCGCCAATGCTTCGGTGATCTATGTGCCGCCGCCGTTCGCGGCCGACGCGATCCTCGAGGCGATCAACGCCGAGATTCCGCTGATCGTCTGCATCACGGAAGGCATTCCGGTCCTCGACATGGTCAAGGTGAAGCGCGCCCTGCAGGGCTCGAAGAGCCGGCTGATCGGGCCGAACTGCCCCGGCGTCATCACCCCGGGCGAATGCAAGATCGGCATCATGCCGGGTCACATTCACCAGCGCGGCAAGGTCGGCATCGTGTCCCGTTCGGGCACGCTGACCTATGAAGCGGTGGCGCAGACCACGGCGGCCGGCCTTGGCCAGTCGACCTGCATCGGCATCGGCGGCGATCCGGTCAACGGCACGAACTTCGTCGATTCGCTCGAGCTGTTCCTGGCCGACCCGGAAACCGAGTCGATCATCATGATCGGCGAAATCGGCGGCGACGCCGAGGTGATGGGCGCCGAATTCCTGAAGGCCAACAAGGTGAAGAAGCCGACCGTCGGCTTCATCGCCGGTCGCACCGCCCCGCCGGGCCGCCGCATGGGTCATGCCGGCGCGGTCATCTCGGGCGGCAACGACACGGCCGACTTCAAGGTCGAGGCGCTGAAGGCCGCGGGTATCCGCGTCGCCGATTCGCCGGCG
>JAOZVS010000140.1 GCA_025869435.1 Zavarzinia sp. | reverse complement strand
TTCGGTGAATCACACAACCCTGCCGGGCGCAATAGGCTTTTGGGTCAGGCTCTAACGCGGACAGAATGCTCCTGCCCTGAATACACTAACATACACAGTGGGGGCGGATCCGCGCACCTTCGCGTATCCGCCGCGCAACATCAGTCGCGAAGACCGAGGTTGCGCTGGAAACCGTGCAGGCGGGCGATCGCGCTCGCGCCGCCGTCGCTTTCGGTCAGGGCGCCGGCATAGGCGGTGATCGCCGCTTCGGCCCGGGGGGTCCAGGCGGCGACGCGATCGCGCAGCCATTCCTTGTTGCCCTCGATCTCCGACGCCATGGCGACCAGACGCGAGGCCCAGCGGCGGTGACGCTCGGCGTCCCGCATCTGTGCTTGCGACAGCAGGCTGTAGAGCGTGTCGCCATTGCTGCTGGCGACTTCGGCCAGGGTGCCGAGCAGGGTTTCCTCGACCGCCGGCTTCAGCACCAGGTTGAAGACGACGAAGGCTTCGGCCCAATCCCAGACGACCAGGGATTCCTCGAGCAGGCGGCGGAAGCCCTGCCACTGCGGTGCCTTCTCCCAATGCGCGCGTTCGTCGGTGCCGAGGCCAAGCCCGGCCTGCGACTTGGCGAGTTCCGCCGTGCGATAGGCGGTATGGGTGACCCAGCGCAGCGAATCCGCCGACTGGAAATAGAGGCAGGTGGTGATGGTGCTGGCCGGTGCCATCTGGGCGACATAGGCCGAGCCCATCTGCAGACCGTGATAGAGATAGCGCGCCGGGGTGTAGAAGGTGGCGAGGGTATTGATCCACTCGCGCGAGATCATCTGATCGTGGCCGCGGTCGCTGAACTGGTCGAACAGGCTGTTGACGTAGGTCTCCTGCCCGTCCTGCAGGATATTGTAGGTGCGGTAGACGAGCTGGTCCGGATCCTGGAACAGGTCCCAGTCATGATGCTTCAGCGGGCTTTCGTTGCAGTACTTGCGGTACCACTGGTTCATGTGCAGGTTCGGATCCAGTTCCCAGGGAACATTCGGATCGCGCTGGCGATAGTGCAGGCGGGTGTTGACGATGTCGTATTCGCTCGGACGCTTGCGGCGATCGGCGAGATGCGACCAGGTCTTCAACGGCTTCAAGGGTTCGGGGGCGGCGGACATTGGGGGTTCCTTCCCGGAATTCGTTTCTTGTCAGATGTGCTTGGCGAGGTAGAAGCGCACGCGCTCTTCCGAAGTATCGATCTGGCCCGAGAAGGAGCCGAGATTGATCTCGATCTCGCGCATCTGGAACGGGCGGCCCAGGGCCTCCTCCATCGACGCGCGGGTGAGGATGCATTCATCCTCGCATTCGATCCGGATATAGGCGGTGCGGTCCTCGACGTGGATCTTCTTGCCCGGATTGTCGTCCTCGACCGCCTGGATGGCGGCCTGGGCGACTTCGCCGGCGCGCAGGATCGGACCGACGCGGTTGTTGCGATAGGCGTCACCTGAAGTGTGCTTGGACATGATGCTCTCCCGCGTCAGGTGTGTGATTTGCAGGGTTCGATGCCTTCGACATTCACGAAGACGTCCTCGCCCCGGATTTCGACAGGGTATTGCGCGATCCGGCAGTCGGTCGGGTTGAGCCCTGCGCCGGTTTCACTGTCGAACTGCCAGAGATGAGCCTTGCAGGTGATCACGCCGCCTTCGAAGCTGCCATCGATGAGGGCGATTTCCTGGTGCGGGCACATGGACTGGAAGGCCTTGATGCGACCGCCGTCGACGCAGACGACGAGGACATCACGGCCACTGCCCGTGGTGAATTCCTCCATCTCGCCTTCCCAGACGTCGTCGAGCGTGCAGATTTTCTCGAACGCCATGCTCGTTCTCTCGTGCGCGGTCAGATGTCGGAGAAAATGACGTCGATGGTCTCGGTCGGCATCAGGCCGGCCGATTTCACCTGGAGGTCACGCGGGAAAACCTCGCCGGTCGAATGGCGGCGGACGCGCATCACCTTGCCGGGGCGCGGTGCGACGCGGCGGTTCACCGAATGAACGGCGCAGGCGGAGGCAACTTCGTCCATGGTCGCGGCATCATCGACCACAACCAGCTGGATCACGAAATCGCCCTCGAAATTCGAAGACAACGGAAAAATAGCCATGGATTCCTCCCCTTATTCACGAATGGGGGAGGGGGCTCGGCCCCCTCCCGCCCGCCTTACTCGGCGGCCTGGTTCTTCTTGCCGATGCCGGCCCAGGCGTAGTCATGCGCGTCGACGCCGATTTCGCCCGGATTGAGGCTCATGTAGAGCAGCGCGCCCGCGAGGTTCTGCGGCTGGATTTCGCCGGACAGGAAGCGGTCGACCACGTTCATGTGGCCCTGGTAACGCTCCGGATCCTGCTGGAAGCACCAGCGGTCGACTTCCGAGCCGAAGTGATAGAGCCGGCCGTTGTGGACCAGCTGGTAATCCTTGACATTCCAGCCGTCGCCCGCGGTGCCGACCACCGGCAGGTTGCACATGTTGCAGATGGTGGGCAGGGTTTCCGGCAGGGTCAGGTCCTCGCGGCCCTTCTGCAGGTTTTCCGTGACCACATCCCAGCAGCGGCCGAAGGTGGAGTTCCAGCCCGGATACTTCTCTTCCAGCCAGTCGCGCTCCTCGGGCGACACGCCGGCGGCCGGGTTCCACCACACGGTCGGGCGCCAGAACCAGACACCCATGTGCATGCCATGGTGGGTCTCGTCGAGCGAGCGGACGAACTCGTCCCAGTACCAGGGCAGGTCGAGGCCGAGATCGTTCAGCTGGCGCTCGAACTGACCGATGATCCATTCCTCCATGAATTCCTTGAAGGACTGCTTCCGGTGCTCGAGCGGGGTGTAGTAGTCGAGGATCGGGCCGGTGAGGACCGAGAACAGTTTCCAGGCCCGCCAGAAGATGATGTCGATCATCTTCTGCGCTTCGTCCTTCTTGCCGTTCGCGATCAGGATCTTCAGAACCGGGCCGCCCTGCTGGGCGTGGCGGGATTCGTCGGTCTGGATCGAGGAGATCAGGCTGGCGAACGTATGGTCGCCGGCTTCGGCCGCATCCGCGGCCAGGCCGAGGAACTGCATGTTGGTGAAGCCGGTCTCGAAGGCGAAGGTCAGCATGATGGCGACGCTGACGGCATCGCGGGTGAACATCATGTCGTCGAACATGTGACGCGCGGCGAGGGCGGCCCATTCGTTCGTGTGCATGGCCTTGTGCGCCCAGTCCCACTGGCGGCTGCGCTTGGTGTGCTCATGCGGGAAGAACAGCTGGATCTGGCCGTGGCGCATTTCATCCAGCATGCCGAAGGTCGCCATGTTGCGGTTGCCCGGCGCGCGCGAGAAGCGGGCCATGCGGGCTTCCGCCGTGGCGGCGGCATATTCGGCGACGGCGAGGGCGCCATAATGGGCCTGGAGGGTCGAGATCCAGCCCGGATCGGCGCTGTCGATATAATTGGCGCGCTCGAGGGCGGCCTTCACCGAATAGGCGCCGGCGTCCTTTTCGCGCTGGGTGGCGACATAATCGCTGTAGGTAACCTTATAGGGTTCGTCAAAGGTTTCCCAGGCCTCGGCGGGAATGCCGCGGGCGCCCGACATCGCCTCGGGAAACAGCTCGGACTCGGGCACGTAGCTCGGGGTCCAGTTCGTCGTCCTGACGAGGTCATAATATTCGCTTGAAGCCAGCTTCGACATTGCTGTCCCTCCCTTTGGCCATTGTGTTCCGGCCAGATACCGTCTTCGGCGTGGCGGTGATCGATAACTCGCCGCCGCTACCCCTGTTCTCAGCAATGATCGTGCCAATCCCCCCGGTGATCTGCCCAGTGTCATCCGCGCGAAGGCGCCGGGTGATCCGTGGCACCGCAGCGGATACAGTCGTTGCTGCACTGCATCTTTGGCCCTGTGCTTATCGCCGCGCGCCTTTCACGCTTTCCTCGCCATCCCGGGGTGCTCCGATTGCTGCGGCGCATCGCGGTTTCCGGGGGGGGTGGCTGCTTTTGCCGCTGCCGGTCATCGGGCCGGGCGACGCGGCGTGCCGGTTGATCGATTCATGAAATTGTCGGGCGCGGTCCGAAGGCGGTCGGGACACGACTTGTTGATTTCATGCATTGATCGCCTGCGGCATATCGCCCGTGGGGTCGCCGTCAGCGATGACGGCGCGCCGTGGACCGGCGATCGCTCGCCAGGCGATGTCTTTCTATCGGGGCAGACGCGGCGAGGGCGCGGGACGGCTGCATGGGGTCCTCACTTCTTGATTATCGTTATGGCCGAGGCGACGCCCATACATGATGCCCCGGTGTTTTCGGCTTGGAGCCTAGTCCGGCGGTTTCACCCTGTCATGCGGGATCTGGGGCAAAATGGCGATGGAAACGCCTTGGACGCCTTATTCGCCGCCGGTCGCGGGCCTGGGCACACGGGGTGCGGGCAGCGGCCGCGGGCACGTAATCAATGAGATTATGATGCGCCCGGATTGGCGGGGCGGCGGCGCGGTCCCCGGTGGCGGATTTGATCAAACCCTCCCGCGCCCTGTTGATCAATTGAGCCTGCCGCTTCTGCCGCATCGCAGCGACGCCGGCTTGTAATCCGCCGTGTAGCGCGGTCCTCGCCACGTTGCGCCGCAGCGCGCCAGCTGGCATGTCGCTTGCTTTTAATTCTCCAAATCGGTGCGAAGTCGATCGAATTCGAGAAGACATGTCGCCGATTTGCCGAAGGCGAAAACAGATCGAATGCCGGGGAGGAATAAGGCATGACAAGTTCAAGGTGCAAGGGTGGTTTCAGGACGGGCGCGATGCTCTCCACGCTCGTGCTGTCGGCATGGGCGGGGGCGGCGCAGGCTGAAACCGAAATCGCCGATGGCTTCACGATCGGAGGCCGGCTGAAGCAGGGGATCGCCATCGCTTACGACAAGGGGATCACGGGCGGCGGCGTCGAGATCGGCCAGGCGGCCTATCTGCTCGAATTGACCTCGGCCTGGCGCCCGGCCAGCAATGTCACCGTCACCGCCGATTTCTGGCTGCGTGGTGACCTCTATAATGATGTGGGTGGCGATCTGGTCGGTCGCGGCATTCAGGATTACGGCTCGGCCGACTTCCGCGACCAGTTCCGCTATCACCTGAATCGTCGGGGCGCCGGCACGGCGGGGGGGCCGCTGGCCAATCCGCCGCGTGATCCCTATGGCAGCGAAGATGAACAGAATGTCTTCCTGTCCGATTTCAACGACGAGATGATCCGAGAATTCGCCCTGAAGGTGACCGATCCGGAAAATCGCTACGCCTTGAAGATCGGCAAGTTCGTGCGCGCCTGGGGCCAGTCCGACGGTATCCGTCTGCTCGATGTCCTGCAGGCGCAGGACTATCGGCAGAAATTCATCCTTGGCGACGCGGACGAGATGCGCATTCCCAGCTGGATGACGGCGATCGATCTCGATCTTGGCCGCCTCGGCCTCGGCGACGCCTTCGAGGCCATCGGCTTCGAGAAATCCCGGCTCGAACTCATCTATATGCCGGAGTATCACCACAGCCGTTTCGTCATCAACAATCCGACGCCGGGCGACGCCACCTCGGGCGGGCTCTATGGCCTGCCCTTTCCGTTGCTGGCCGACAAGGTCAGCGACCGGGGCATCCCTTTCTTCGGCGCCAACCTGACCGACAATGAACCCGACCGCCTCATGATGGACGAGCCGACCCTGGGCGGTCGTCTGAAATTCGACATTGCCGGGGGCGAGGCGACGCTGAACGCGCTCTATGGCTATCAGGACATGCCGATCCTGAAACTGCGGGGGGCGCAGGCGGTGATCGGCAACGCGCTTCACGACGGCAGCAACGCCATTACCGTCGTCCCGCTCGACGCCGCGACCACCGAAGCCGTGGTGCAGGGACTTTATGTCCCGATGCTGCGCGGTGGCGGCAGCGCGGAAGATATCCAGACCGGGGTGCTGGGTTGCCCCTATCCCGGCGGTTCCTTCTGCTCGGTCAATGTCCAGTTCGATCTCGACTATAACTACAGGCGCAAACTGATCGGCGGCAGTTTCACCCGCGACATGGTCGAGCTGGCGCTGGGGCCGAAGGAAGTCTCCCCCGTGCTGCGGACCGAGTTTTCCTATGAATTCGACAAGCCGTTCAACCGGGCGGTCGCCACCACGATGTTCGGCAACAAGGAAGAGGGCACGGCGGCGCTGATCGTCGATCCCTCGCGCGGGGTGGCGGAGCGGGACCAGTATTCCTTCATGATCGGGGCGGACTATTTCCTGTGGCTGCCGTTCTGGACCACGCAGGACACCAGCGTCTTCACCAGCGTGCAGTTCTTCACCATCGTCACGCCCAATGGCGAGGACCTGCTGTTCCAGGCGCCCTATGCCGCCTATGGCGCCAAGCTGCACATGGTGCAGAACTACGCCACGCTGCTGGCCAGCCATAATTTCGATGATGGCAAGCTCGGCACCGAATTGCTCGCCGTCTATGACGTGCAGAACAACGCCTTCGCCCTGCGGCAGCGCTTCGACTTCAACTACTTCGGCGACAATGTGCGTCCCCGCGTCGAGATCACGCATTTCGAAGCGGACCCCGAGCAGGGCGTGCTCGGCATCGCGCAGCAGGCCGACAATGTCGAATTCTCGCTGACCCTGCAGTTCTGATCCGGACGGGCTTCGCGGCCGGGCCGTGTATCCGATCAGGATACATCGCCCGGTTTCGCGGTGAGGGTCGCGCCTGCGCGCCATCGGATTATTCAAATTCGCCACTCCTCTCCGGCGCTGTCTCAAATCAGAAATGTGCATTGCGTCATTCGCGCGGAAAGACGTATCGCACAGCGTCACGATGTTCGTGAAAATCAAATAATTACAATGGTTTGCGATTTTCGCGCTGCCGCAATGGCGCGGTTGGCAACGATCTTGCAGGAAGGGGAGGCAAACGCGGGCAAGAACCGCGATCCACGGGAGGAACAACGCAGTGAGAGCGTTCTCGAAATGGGAGACGGTCCAGCACCGTCTGACTGATGCGACACGAACGGCGGGCAGTCGCCCGGCCGAAGGCGCCTCGCGCCGGCAAGTCCTGGCCCTCGGGCTCGGCGCCGCGGTCGCGGTGGCCCTGACCGGCAAGGCGAAGGCGGCGGAATCCGGTCTTCGTCTCTATCCCGATGCGCTGTTCGGCATCGCGGTCGACGGCGGCGTCGCCGTCGCGACCGGATACCATGGCGCGGTTGCCGTCGCCGATGGGGATCCGTCGAAATGGCTTTCGGTGTCGAGCGGCAGCGACGACCTCCTGCGCCGTGTCGTGCGGCGGCCGGGCGCCGGCTTCGTCGCCGTCAGCCATCGCGGCCGCATCCTCGAGAGTAATCTCCAGGGTCGCGACTGGCGCGCCATTCATGAAGAATCGGGCCTTTATCTGCGCGCCGTGGACTTCGCCAGCGAAAGCACCGGCTGGGCCGTCGGCCACGAGGGCGCCATCCTCATGACGAGGGATGGCGGCAAGAGCTGGCTGCGGAGCGAGATTTCGGATTACGCCGGTCGCGACAAGCCCCGGCTCAGCGGCATCGCCGCCATCGACGAGAAGCGGGCCGTGGCCGTGGGCGAATTCGGCGTGGTCGCGGCCACCGAGGACGGCGGTCAGGTCTGGAAGGTCGTGACGGAGCAGGCCCATCCCTCGCTTCTCGATGTCGCCATCGCGGGTGACCGGGGCTATGCCGTCGGGCTGAACGGCACGCTGCTGGCGCTCGCCGCCGACGCCAGCGGGCGCTGGACGGTCGAGCCTCAGGCGACCGGCACCACCCAGCACATGCTTTGCGTCGCCATTTCGGCATCCGGCCGGGAAGCCCTCATCGGCGGCAACGGTCTCCTGCTCACCCTCGGCAAGTCGGGCTTCCAGGCCGCGGCCATCGCCCCTCAGGTCCAGCTCAACTACACCTGGCTCGGTGGCGCCGCCCTCGCGGAGGACGGCCGCGCGATCGCGGTCGGACAAGGCGGGCTGATCCTCGTCGCCGATAATGCCGCCGGGACCTTCTCGCCGGCCCCCATTTCCCTCGCCACCCGGGAGGTGACGCAATGATCGCGAACAGGATCGCGGCGACGGTGCGGCGGCGTGCCGCCATTATCGCCACCTGCATGATCGCCCTGACGGCCTTTCTTGGTTACATGTCGTTCACCCAGCTGTCGCTGAAGGTGGTGCTGGAAGCGATGCTGCCGGTGCATCACCCGAACGTCGAGCTGATGGCCAAGTTCGGGGCGCAGTTCGGCGGCGCCAACACGACCCTCATCATGGTCGAGAACACCGAGGGCACGATCTACAACGAGAAGTTCATGTCCGCCTACAAGCGGGTCGCGGACGAGATCTTCTTCCATCCTTCCGCCGAGCGCCATCTGGTGCAGGCGCTCACCTTACGCAAGACCAAGGCCATCGTCGGCTCCGCCGGGCGCATCGACATCAACGCGATCGCCTGGCCCGACCTGCCGCGCGCGCCCGAGGAATGGGCGACCTTCGAGGCGGCGGTGAAGGCGCAGTATCGCGGTCTCCTCGTCTCCAACGACGAGAAGGCCGGCATGATCATCGCCGACTTCAAGGACGACACGGATTACGCGACGCTGGTCACCTTCATCGAGGAGCTGGGCCAGAAGGAAGCCGCCAACGGCATCAAGGTGCACATGGTCGGCCGGCCGGTCCTGCTCGGCACGATTTACAACGACCTGGGCGCCACCATCCTGCTCGTCGTCATCTCGCTGATCTTCTCGGGCCTGATCCTCTACATCTACTTCCGGTCCTGGATGGGCGTGGTCATCCCCATGCTGACGGCGGGTGTCGGCACGCTGTGGGGAACCGGCGCCATGGCGCTGGTCGGTTACAACCTCGATCCGCTGCTGATCATCCTGCCGGTCTTCGTCTTCGCCATCGTGCTGTCGCATTGCGTGCAGTTCATGTCGCGCGTGTTCGAGCGGCTGCAGCCCGGCGTCGCCATGGGCGACGCGGTCGTGGGAGGCCTTGCCCAGGTCTTCGTGCCCAGCCTGACCGCGATCGTCGCGGCGGCCGGCGGCTTCTTCGTCCTCGTCATGATCGGCGTGCCCAGCCTGCAGGCGCTCGGCATCATCTGCGGCGCCTGGCTGCTGGCGATCGCCCCGGCGCTGGTCTTCACCGCCTCGCTGCTGTGCCTGATGCCTCGGCCGAAGCGCTTCCGCGCCCGCACCACCTGGGTCGAGACCATCTGGCGCGTCGCCCGCTTCGACCGCTATCCGCGCGTCGTCATCGCCATCACCGTGGCCTGCCTCGCGGTCGGCATCTTCGGCGCGCGCTTCGTCGTCATCGGCGATGCCGTGGGCAGCCCGATCCTGTGGCCGGATGCCCGCTACAACCAGGACAACGCGCTGATCAACGAGCGCTTCGCCGGCGTCGGCACCGACACGATGCTGATCTATGTCGAGGGCCCGGACGAGACCATGATCCAGCCCGCCACCTATCGGGCGATCGAGGAACTCTCCCGTTACATCTGGGAGCACGAGCCCAAGGCCCGCCACGCCCAGAGCATGGTGCCCATGGTCCAGGCCGTGAACCAGGTGCTCTATGAAGGCGACCCGTCCTACGCGATCGTGCCGGGGGATGTCGATGCCGTGGCCTTCAATGTCTACCTGTTCTCGTCCAAGGGCGAGCCGGGCGACTTCAAGGCCTATACCGACGAAACCTGGCGCATCGGCAATATCCTCGTGCCGCTGGACGACAAGACCGGCACCACGGTCAAGGCGGTCACCGCGCTGGCCCGTGACTTCATCGCCGCCATGCCGCCACTGCCTCATGGCGCCCGGTTGCTGGTCGCCGGTGGCCAGGTCGGCATCGCCGAAGCGGTGAACACCGAGATCGCGAACACGAAGGACGCTGTTCTCGTCGCCATCGTGATCTTCATCGCCGGCTGCATCTTTCTGGCCTTCCGGTCGCTCTGGGTTACGGGCGTGCTCATCTTCGCCCTGCTGACCTCGACCTTCATGACCGACACCTTCATGTATCTGATGGGCATCGGTCTCAACATCAACACCCTGCCGCTGGCCGCCCTCGGCGTCGGCCTCGCCGCGGACTACGGCATCTACATCCTGCACCGGGTGAGGGAGGCCCTGGCAGAAGGCGAAAGCCATGAGGACGCCATCCATCACGCCCTGACCACCTCGGGCAACGCGGTGATGATCACGGCGATCACCATGATCGCGCCGGTGATGCCCTGGGCCTTCTTCTCGGCCCTGCGCTTCCAGGCCGAGATGGGTGTTCTTCATGCCGTGGTGCTGTTCTTCAACATGCTGGGCGCCCTGATCTTCGTTCCCTGCATGGTGCTGCTGTTCAAGCCGAAATCGCTGGTCAGCGGCAACCATGGCCGGGCGGGACGCGCGCTCGAGCTGCAGGGCGAGGCTCTCGGCAAGGCAGCCGAGTGACGATGGCAAGACCAGAACAAACACGAATGCAATCGGGAGGAGCGCGGCCGCGTGCCGTCGCAAGGGCAGGGGGACTGATATGAAACTGGCAAATATCTTGCTGGCCACGACGATCCTGGGCGGCGCCGCGGCTGGCGCGCTGGCCGGCTTCGCGGGTGACTTTGGCGATGTCAGCGTGGGCGGACGTGTCAAGCAGGGCGTGGCCTTCGGTTACTCCGATCTCACCGACGGAATGCTGAAGCTGGCCCAGGCCAATTATGTCGTCGAAGGGGACATCAGCTGGAAGCCGTCGAAGAACGTCGCGGTAACCGGCAAGTTCTGGCTGCGTGGCGACTGGGTCGACAGCTGGGGTGGCGACCTGATGGGTAGCGGCATCCAGAATCCCTACAGTCAGAATGCCACCCAGCAGTACGGCTACCATCTGAACCGGAAAGGTGGGGGCCGCGACGATCCGTTCGGCAATACGGTCGATCACCAGAACCGTTATCTCGATGATTTCGAGGACGACATGATCCGCGAATTCGCGGTCAAGTTCACCGATGACTACAACCGCTACGCCCTCAAGATCGGCAAGTTCGTGCGCGGCTGGGGTCAGTCGGATGGTATCCGCCTGCTCGACGTGCTTCACGCGCAGGACCTGCGCATGAAGGGCGTGCTGGGCGACAGCGACGAGATCCGCATCCCCAACTGGATGGCGGCGCTCGATCTGAACTTCGACGAGCTGGGCATCGCCAAGCCCTTCGAATGGATCGGCATGACCAAGCCCGGCCTCGAGCTGATCTTCATGCCCGAGACCCATCACGACGAGTTCGTCATCAACAACCCGACGCCGGGCGACACGACCTCGGGCGGCCTCTACGGATTTCCCTTCCCCTATCTGATCGACCCAGAGTCGGGCAAGGGCATCCCCTATTTCGCGGCCCACCTGAGCGATGTAACGCCGCGCGAGTTCAGCGTGACGGATTCGACCGTCGCGGCGCGCTTCAAGTTCCAGGCCCTGCACGGCGAGGGCACGCTGAACGCCTATTACGGCTGGCAGGAATTGCCCATCGTCAAGCTGCGGCAGTCCACGCTGCATGTCGGCAGCGCGACCAATGATTCCAGCCAGGCCCTGCTGAATGTTCCGCTCAGCCAGCCGTTGCTGGAAACCCTGGTCCATGCCCCCGGCGTCGGCTATCTCGATGCCATGCGGACGACGACCGGGGGGCTGCTCGGCTCGCTCGGGCAATTGCTGGGCGCCTATCCGATCAATCTCTATGGCTGCGCCACCGGCATCCTGCCGCCCCTGTGCTCGGTCACGGCCAATTTCGATCTCGACTACAAATATCGGAAGAAGCTGATCGGCGCGACCTTCACCCGCGACATGGTGGAACTCGCCTTCGGCCCGAAGGACGTCGCCCCCGTGTTCCGCATGGAAGCGTCCTACGAGTTCGACAAGCCGTTCAACCGCTACCGGGTGAAGACCAACACCGGGGGCGAGGCCTATGGCACGCCGGCCCTGATCTCCTCGGTAGACGAGAGCGTGACCTTCCGCGACCAGATCTCGGTCATGGTCGGCTTCGACTACTTCCTGTGGCTGCCGTTCTGGAAGAACCAGGAAAGCTCGATCTTCACCAGCTTCCAGCTGTTCAACATCATCACCGACGACAGCAAGGACCTGATGTTCCAGTCGCCCTACGCGGCTTTCGGCTCCAAGGCCCATCCGGTGCAGACCTATGCCTCGTTCCTGTGGTGGAAGGCGCTGGATGACGGAAGGCTCTATCTCGAGGGCCTCGCCGCCTACGACTTCCAGAACGAGGGCTTCGCCTATCGCCAGCGCGTCGACTTCAACTACTTCGGCGACAACGTCCGTCCGCGTATCGAGATCATCCACTATGAGGGCAAGACCGAGCAGGGTCTGTTCGGCCTCTACGACAACGCGGATGCGATCGAGTTCTCGCTCACCTACCAGTTCTGACCATAAAGATCACCAACGGGAGGATAATCCATGAAGATCAGAACCATGGCGGCCGGCCTTATCGCCGCCCTGACACTTGGCGGCGCGCAGGTCGCCCTGGCCAGCCCCGAGGACGGCGTCGCCGCCTGGAAAGCCTTCGTCGCCCAGAACGGCGACGGCGCGGGCCGTTCGAAGTTCGTCGACGCCCTCGGCTCGCCCGAGGCGCTTGCCATCGCCAAGCGCTGGGCCGCCTTGCGCGGCTATGACGCTCCCGGCCTGCTGGCCCAGGCCAAGCTGCCGCCCGAGCTGAAGCCCGGCACCGTCATCAACGCGAGCAATGTCGACGCGCCCTGGCTGAAGGACTTCATCCTTCCGGCGCTGGCGGAACGCTTCAAGGACAGCGGCTGGTTCGGCTGGAAGCAGGCGGTGATCGTGCCGACCGCGTCCTATTACATGCCCAAGGGCACGCTGGAGCAGACCGAGGACGCGAAGGCGAAGGGTATCGCCTTCAACGCGACGCCCGATGGCAACCTGCTGACGCCGGATGGCAAGTTCGCCCTGTCGACCCAGGGCGCCTTGCCCTTCCTCAATCCGAAGGACGGTCTCGAGGCGACCTGGTCCTTCGTCGCCCATGGCATCGCCAACGACAACCTGAACTTCCACCCGATCACCATGGATGTCTGCAACAGCAGCAGCAGCCTGGAGCGCCAGTACAAGGCGGAACTGTGGTGGCAGAAGATGCACGGCCGCAAGGACGTGGCGCCCTTCGGCGACATCGGCGGCATGGACGGCGTCGTCGAGGGCGGCGCGGTCTACTTCACCGATCCCCGTGACGTGCGTGGCCTGTCGGGCGTGCGCAAACGCTTCGCCGACGCGAAGAAGGAAGACGACTTCAAGGTCTTCGTGCCGACCCTGAAGCGCACCCGCATCCTCTCGGCGACCGACGGTCAGGATCCGCTGGCGGCCGGCCTCGAGCTGATCTGGGACGACTGGCGTGCCTATTGGGTGAAGACCGATCTCAGCAAGTTCGACTACAAGATCGTCGGCGAAAGCTGGACCCTGGGCTTCCCCCAGACCGGTCACTTCTACCAGGCGGCGACCCGCGCCGGCTCCTGCGCGGTCGATACCGTCGAGCTCGAGCTGCGTCCGGTGATCATCCTCGAGATCTCCGACAAGACCGGCAAGTACATCTACTCCAAGCGCCGGATCTACCTCGACAAGGAGTTCTATTATCCGGTCGCCAACGAGTTCTTCGACGCCCGTGGTAATCTGATGCGTGTCTGGTACGACAGCCGCGACTGGACCCCCCAGACCGGCCAGGCCCAATGGCGCCAGGTCGCCCTGTGGAACGTCATCTCCAAGCGCGTCTCCTGGCTCGAGATGCAATCCCGCTGGCAGGATCTCGACACCAACCCGACCCCCAGCCTGTTCGATATCGACCAGCTGCGCGACTACAAGTAATTGTTTCGCCGCCCTTTGACGGGCGGCGAAACTCACCAGCTCTTCCCCGCCTGGGTCCCCCCCCAGGTCACTTGAGGGCAACGCGATCACTCAGACGCGTTGCCCTTTTTTTGTTGTCGCAAATGATCGAAGCCAAAGGCCCCCGCTTCATCATTTCGTCGAGCCTCCTGCATCAATTCATGCGGAGAATTGCTGCGACGCAGCGGCGGCCAGGGGGCGGAAAGGCCAGGAACGTAGGGAAAGCGGAGAAGTGCGCGTGCGCAATATCTGTGTGCGATGCACAAGGTTCCACAAACGACGCTCCGCCCGTGCTTGGCATGGTGCTTGCAAGATTTGGGACAGGGCGGCGAACAACGCCCAAAAAGACAACAATCACAGGGACGTGAAGCGCCAATGGCTACGGCAGAAGCTGAAGCACTCTCGATTGATCTGGACGCCCGCTGGATACGCGTGACGGCCGTCAAGGCGCCTTTCGTCCTGTTCGAGTTCACGCTCGGCGATCCCGATCTGATGGTCGAGATGATCATGCCGATCGATGCGCTGTTCGAATTCAGAAGCGCCCAGCACGCCGTGCTGGAGATCGCGGACGAGGCCGCCGGGGCCTTCGCCGCGCTTTCCAGCAGGCAATGACCCGCGATCAGATCCGGAGGACCACGGCCCATGACCATCGAAATCAAGACCGCCACCATACAGCCGCGCCGGCAGACCTATGCCAATGTCGCGCGGCGCATCGGGGCGGACAAGCCCGCGTCGCGCTACGACGAGTCGATGTTCGACCTGCAGGCGACCGGTGAATTCCACTATCGCCCGACCTGGGCGCCCGAACTCGAGCTGTTCGACGCGCGGCGCACCGCGATCGTGCTCGAGGATTGGCATGTCCTGCGCGATCCCAGGCAGTTCTACTACGGCACCTACACGATCACCCGCTCGCGCATGATGGAGGCGACGGAGAAAGCCTTCGCCTACGCCGAGCGCCGGGGCCATGTCGCGGGCATCTCGCCCGAATGGCTCCAGTCCGTGCATCACTATCTGCTGCCGCTCCGCCACTACGAGTGGGGCGCGAACATGAACAATTGCAACATCACGGATATCGGCTTTGGCTCCGCCATCACCGAGGCGGCGATGTTCGCGACCATGGACCGTCTCGGCATCGCCCAGGTGATCAGCCGCATCGGCCTGCTGATGGATGGCGGCACCGGCGCCAGCCTGTCGGCGGCCAAGCAGACCTGGCTCGACCATGCCTCCTGGCAGGGCCTGCGCCACGCGATGGAGGATCTCTTCGTCGCCCCCGACTGGTTCGAAGTCTTCGTCGCGCAGAACCTCGTCCTGGACGGGCTGCTCTACCCCCTGGTCTACCGTGGCTTCGACGAGGCGGGCCTCGCCCATGGCGGCGCCTCGCTCTCGCCGCTGACCGAATTCATGCTCGACTGGTTCGACGAGACGTCGCGCTGGGTCGATGCGGTGATCGGTGCCGCCGCCCGGGAATCCGCCGCCAATGCCAGCCATCTGTCGGGCTGGGCGGCGCAATGGTCGGCGCGCGCGCGGGATGCCCTGCTGCCCATCGCCACCGATGTCCTGGGGCCGCAGGCCGAGGCCGCTATCGACACCCATATGGCGGATCTCGCGGCGCGCTGCCGCAAGATCGGCCTCGCGGTCTGAGGAGACAGGCATGAGCAAAGTATCGATCACGCTGCAGAACACCGACGAGGGACGTCTCCTCGTCGAGGCGATCGTCGCCGACAATCCGGCGGCCGAAGTCTCCTGGATGCCGGCGCTGACCAAGATCGATTGCGAGGATCGGCTCAGCCTGCGTCGCGAGACGATCGAGGCGCGCTTCGGTCGCCGCTACGACCTGCAGGAACTCCAGCTGTCCCTGATTTCCCTCGCCGGCAATGTCGAGGAAGACGACGACAGTTTCACTCTCGCCTGGGCGCAGGGCGCCGGCTCACGCAAAGCCTGAGGAGACAGAACCGATGAACGCGATGCCGCCGCTGCCCAAGCAGCGCAAACTCAGCCTCAAGGAACGCTACGCCCACCTGACCCGCGGTCTGGGCTGGGAAACCACCTACCAGCCGATGGACAAGGTGTTTCCCTATGTCTCCTATGAAGGGATCAAGATCCACGACTGGGACGCCTGGGAAGACCCGTTCCGTCTGACCATGGACGCCTACTGGAAATACCAGGCGGAGAAGGAGCGCAAGCTCTATGCCGTGATCGAGAGCTTCGCCCAGAACAACGGCCACCTGAACATCACCGACGCGCGCTATGTCAACGCGCTGAAGCTGTTCCTGACCGGGGTCTCGCCGCTCGAATATTCGGCGCACCGGGGCTATGCCCATGTCGGCCGGCATTTCGTCGGCGCCGGGCCGCGCATCGCCTGCCAGATGCAGGCGATCGACGAACTGCGTCATGCCCAGACGCAGATCCACACGATGAGCCATTACAACAAGTTCTTCGACGGGCTGCACGATCCGCGCCACATGCATGATCGTGTCTGGTACCTCTCGGTGCCGAAGTCCTTCTTCGAGGACGCGTGCTCGGCCGGGCCGTTCGAATTCCTGACGGCGATTTCCTTCAGCTTCGAATACGTCCTGACCAACCTGCTGTTCGTGCCCTTCATGTCCGGTGCCGCTTACAACGGCGACATGGCGACCGTGACCTTCGGCTTCTCCGCCCAGTCGGACGAAGCGCGGCACATGACCCTCGGCCTCGAGATCATCAAGTTCATGCTCGAGCAGGACGAGGCCAATGTTCCGATCATCCAGAAGTGGATCGACAAGTGGTTCTGGCGCGGCTATCGCCTGCTGGGCCTTGTCTCCATGATGATGGATTACATGCTGCCCAAGCGCATCATGTCCTGGGCCGAAGCCTGGGAGATGTATTTCGAGCAGGCCGGCGATGCCCTCTTCGAGGATCTGTCGCGTTACGGTATTCGCAAGCCGAAATACCACGAGGTCGCCTCGAAGGAGAAGCACCGGCTCAGCCACGAAGTCTGGTCGATCTTCTACAACTACACCCACGCGGCGGCCTTCCATACCTGGATGCCGACGGAAGAGGAAATGACCTGGCTGTCGGCGAAATATCCCGACACTTTCGACAAATACTACCGGCCGCGCTTCGAGTGCTGGACCGAGATGCAGGCCGAGGGCAAGCGCTTCTACAACCCGACCCTGCCCCAGCTGTGCGTGACCTGCCAGATCCCCATGGGCTTCACCGAGCCGGACGATCCGACCACGATCTGTTTCCGCTCGGCCGACTACAAGGGCGAGCGCTATCACTTCTGCTCGGATGGCTGCAAGGACATCTTCCAGAACGAGCCCGAGAAATACATCCAGTCGTGGCTGCCCGTGCACCAGATCTATCAGGGCAATTGCGGCGGCGCCGAGGTCAAGGATGTCCTCGCCTGGTACCACCTCAACTTCGGCACGGACAACTTCGATTACGAAGGCTCGCCCGACCAGAAGCTGTGGGAGGAATGGCAGGCCCAGAAAGCGACAAACCCCGTCTGACGACTGCATTCGTCGGGCGGAAAAAAGGGGGGCGGGCGCGGCGGGCGCCTGCCCCAAGGGATCAGGGAGGCAACATGACAGTTACAGCAATCGGCCGCTACGAGTTCAAATCGCGGGATCGGCTGGAAAATTTTCACGGCAACCAGGTCGTTTACTGGCACTGGGAGGAGCATCTGATGTATTGCGCGGCGCTCGCGTTGCCGTTGCCGCCGTCGATGCCGTTCCGCACGGTGCTCACCGATATCCTGCCTGGTTGCTACAACCTGCACCCCGAATGGTCGCGGGTGGAGTGGGACACGGTCACCTGGATGCTGGACCAGCGGCCGTTCAAGCCGGTGCTCGACGCCAGTCTCGCCGCCAACAACATCGGGCACAAGTCGCTGCTGCGGTTCTGGACCCCCGGGCTGCACGGTATCGGCGGCTGCGCGACCTGAACGGACGTGGACGTGATGACCGGAACCACCTATAGCGTTACGATCGAGCCGCTGGGCCAGACGGTGAAAGTCGCCGAGGGACAGACGATCCTCGACGCCTGCCTGCGCAACGGAATCTATCTGCCCTATCAGTGCAACCATGGCCTTTGCAGCACCTGCAAGGTCACGGTGGTCGACGGGGAGGTGGACCTCGGCGAGGCCTCGCCCTTCGCCCTGATGGATTTCGAGCGGGAGGAGGGGCGTGCCCTCGCCTGTTGCGCGCGGCCGATGTCGGATGTCACGATCGAGGCGGATATCGATGTCGACCCGGACGCGCGTAACTGCAGGGTCCATGACGTCGAGGCCCGGGTGGTCGATATCCGGCCGCTGGCGCGCGACATCATCGGGCTGTGGCTCGACGCGGGCGGCGTCGATTTCGATTTCCAGGCCGGCCAATACGTCCAGCTGAAGATCCCGGGTGTCGAGGGCGAGCGGGCCTTTTCGCTGGCCAACGCGCCGGGCAGCGCGCTTCTCGAGCTGCATATCCGCAAGGTGCCGGGCGGGCTCGGCACGACCTATCTTCACGAGAAGCTGGCGGTGGGCGACCGCCTGCCGCTTTCGGGTCCCTATGGCCGCTTCTATGTCCGGGAATCCTCGCCGCTGCCCATGATCTTCATCGCCGGGGGCTCGGGACTCTCAAGCCCGAAGTCGATGGTCGAGGATCTGCTGGCCCGGGGTTTCAGCCAGAAGATCACGCTGTTCCATGGTGTCCGCCAGCGGCAGGATCTCTATTACGACGACCTGTTCAAGGTGCTGGCCGAGAAACACGACAATTTCACCTATGTCCCCGTGCTCTCGGACCCGCAGCCGGCTGACGGCTGGACCGGCGAGACCGGCTTCGTCCACGAAGCGGCCGTGCGCCTGTTCGACGGCGCCTTCCGGGGCCACAAGGCCTATCTGTGCGGGCCACCGCCGATGATCGATGCCGGCATCCGCGCCCTCATGAAGGGCCGGCTGTTCGACCGCGACATCCATACCGAGAGTTTCCTCACCAAGGCGGACGACACGGCACCCCAGCGCAGTCCGCTGTCGCAGAGGATGTAATCGATGACGGTTCATCACACGATCGAGATCGAGGATTGCGGCAGCACCTTCCGGTGCCCGGAATCCGAGGGGTTGCTGCAGGCCATGGAACGCCAGGGCCGGCGCGCGATCCCTGTCGGCTGCCGCAACGGCGGCTGCGGGCGCTGTCTCGTTCGGGTGACGCAGGGGGCTTTCAGGACGGGTCCCATGAGCTGCCGGCATGTGCCGCCGGGGCAATGCGCCGGGGGCCTCGCCCTGGCCTGCCGGATCTATCCCCAATCGGACCTGAAGGTCCGGCTGGCGTGCGAGATGGACCGCGAGGCCGCGAAACAAGAACGCCCCCAGGGGCAGAACGGGAGGTAGACTATGGCGATTTCTGGTGTCCTGCGACCTGGATATGTCCAGGTGCGCGTACTCGACATGAAGGCCGCGCTCGTGCACTACCGGGACCGTATCGGTCTCGACGTGGTCACCGAGGGCAACGACGGCCGCGTCTTCCTGAAGGCCTATGACGAGTTCGACCATCACTCGATCATTCTGCGCGAAGCCGACGAGCCGGGCCTCGATTTCCTGGCCTTCAAGGTCGCGTCCGAGGAAGACCTCGACATCCTCCACGAAAAGCTGATCAACGCCGGCTTCACGGTCGACGAGATCCCGCCGGGCGATATGCCGTCGGTCGGTCGCCGGCTGTCGTTCGTCTCGCCGACCGGCCACCGGATCGAGCTTTACGCGACCATCGGCCTCGATCCGACCGGCCCCATGGTGAACAATCCCGAGCTTTGGCACGCGGAACCGCGCGGGATGCGGGCGCTGCGCTTCGACCATTGCCTGCTCTATGGCGACGATCTGGACGGCATGAAGAAGCTGTTCATCGACGTGCTCGGCTTCACGACCACCGAACAGGTGGTGGCGCCGGACGGTACGGTCATCGCCACCTTCCTGTCCTGCAGCATCAAGGCGCATGACATCGCGATCGTCCGGCACGAGGAGAAGGGCAAGCTGCACCACATCTCCTTCCTGCTGGAAAGCTGGAATGATATCGGCCACGCGGCGGATATCATGAGCCGTTACAATATGTCGGTCGACATCGGTCCGACCCGCCACGGCATCACCCGGGGTCAGACCATCTATTTCTTCGATCCCTCGGGCAACCGGAACGAAGTCTTCTCGGGCGGCTACCAGTTCTATCCGGACCATCCGGTGCGGACCTGGACGACGGACGAAGTCGGCAAGGCCATCTTCTATTACGAACGCGCATTGAACGACCGCTTCATGACGGTTGTGACCTGATCGGGTGTATCCATGAGCACGGCAAAGATCCTGAATTTCATCGACGGTGCCTATCGCGAGGGTCGCGACTGGTTCGAAAAGCGCAATCCTTGCGACAATGCCGTCTTCGCCCAGGTGGCGGAGGCGGGCCGGGACGAGGTCGATGCCGCGGTGGCGGCGGCCCGCAAGGCGCTGCGCGGTCCCTGGGGCAAGATGACGGTGCATGAACGCGCCGCCATCCTGCACAAGGTGGCCGACGGCATCACCCGCCGCTTCGACGAATTCCTCGAAGCGGAATGCCGGGACACGGGCAAGCCCAAGAGCCTGGCGAGCCATATCGACATCCCGCGCGGCGCCGCCAACTTCAAGATCTTCGCCGATCTCGTGAAGAATGTCCCGACCGAGAGCTTCGTTCTCGACACGCCGGACGGCAAGGGCGCCGTCAACTATGCCCTGCGCCGTCCCAAGGGCGTGATCGGCGTCATCTGCCCGTGGAACCTGCCGCTTCTCCTGATGACCTGGAAGGTCGGCCCGGCCCTCGCTTGCGGCAACACGGTCGTCGTCAAGCCGTCGGAAGAGACGCCCTCGACCGCCGCTCTCCTTGGCGAGGTGATGAACGAAGCCGGTGTTCCGCCCGGCGTCTACAATGTCGTTCACGGCTTCGGCCCCGACAGCGCTGGCGAATTCCTCACCAGCAATCCCGATGTCAACGCCGTCACCTTCACCGGCGAGACCCGCACGGGCGCGGCCATCATGAAGGCGGGCGCGGGCTTCATCCGTCCGGTCTCGCTCGAACTCGGCGGCAAGAATCCGGCGATCGTCTTCGCCGACGCCGATCTCGACAAGGCGATCGAAGGCACCATGCGTTCGGTCTTCGCCAATTGCGGCCAGGTCTGCCTCGGCACCGAGCGGGTCTTCGTGGAACGTCCGGTGTTCGACGAATTCGTCGCGCGGCTGAAGGCGGGGGCGGAAGCCCTGGTCATCGGCACGCCCGACAACGCGGCGGCGAACATGGGGCCGTTGGTCTCGCGCGAGCATCAGTCGAAGGTCCTGTCCTATTACGCCAGGGCGCGGGAGCTGGGGGCGACTGTCGTCGCCGGCGGCGGCGTGCCGCAGGTGCCGGCCGAATTGTCGGAAGGCGCCTGGGTGCAGCCGACGATCTGGACCGGCCTGTCGGACGACAGCGCGATCATGCGCGAGGAAATCTTCGGTCCGTGCTGCCACATCTCGCCCTTCGATGGCGAGGACGAGGTGATCGCACGGGCGAACGACACGGAATACGGCCTCGCCTGCTCGATCTGGACCGAGAATTCCAGCCGGGCGCATCGCGTCGCGGCGCAGATGGAAACGGGCCTCGTCTGGGTGAATTCCTGGTTCCTGCGCGACCTGCGCACGCCCTTCGGCGGCTCCAAGCGCTCGGGCATCGGCCGCGAGGGCGGCGTGCACAGCCTCGAATTCTATACCGAACTCTCCAATGTCTGCGTGAAGCTGTAAGGAGCCGGGGACGTGACAGAGCAACTTCTCAGCGTCGAGCAGGCGGCGGAACTGCTGCGCACGGCGGTCGAGACCGGCAAGCCGATCGCCCCCTTGCGCGATCGGGTGGCCAATGCGGACGCGGCCACGGCCTATGCCATCCAGGAAGCGAACACCAGGCACTGGATCGCGGCGGGGCGCCGCCTCGTCGGGCGCAAGATCGGCGCGACCTCCAAGGCGGTCCAGTCCATGCTGGGGCTGGAGCAGCCGGATTACGGCATGCTGTTCGCCGACATGGCCTTCGGCGACGGCGAGACCATTCCGGTCTCCCGCGTCAGCCAGCCCAAGGTGGAAGGCGAAATCGCCTTCTATCTCGGCGATGATCTCGACAGCGATCATCTCACCCTCGCCGATGTCATGCATTCCATCGAATATGCCGTCGCCGCGATCGAGGTCGTCGGCAGCCGCATCGCCGACTGGAACATCAAGATCGTCGATACGGTGGCCGACAACGCCAGCTCCGGCCTCTATGTCCTCGGCAGCCAGCCCCGGCCGCTGTCGGCCTTCGATCCCGTGCTCTGCGGCATGGTCATGTCGTGCCGGGGCGAGCCGGTCGCGACCGGCGCAGGCGTCGCCTGCCTCGGCAATCCGCTGGTCGCTACCCTGTGGCTGGCCCGCAAGATGGTCGAGGTCGGCCGCCCGCTGAAGAAGGGCGACACCATCATGTCGGGTGCGCTTGGCCCGCTGACGCCGGTCAAGGGCGGCGATGTCGTCGAATTGCGCATTTCCGGCCTCGGCGCTGTCCGTTGCCGTTTCGAGGGGGAGGCCTGAGATGACGGCCCTGCATGAACTGGCCGCCCGGGTCGACGAGGCGGCGCGCAGCGCGACCGCGATCCCGCAGCTGACCAATGACCTGCCCGATCTCGGCATCGACGATGCCTATGCGATCCAGGCCCTGTCGATCCGCCGCCGGCTGGAACGCGGCGAGCGCCGCATCGGCGTGAAGATGGGCCTGACCAGCCGCGCCAAGATGCAGCAGGTCGGCGTCGACGAAGTGATCTGGGGCCGGCTGACCGATGCCATGGTGCTGGAGGAGGGGGCTTCCCTGTCCCGCAAGCGCTATGTCCATCCGCGCGCCGAACCCGAGGTCGTGTTCCTGATGGGCCGGCGCCTGTCGGGCAAGGTGACGGCGCTCGAAGCCATGGCCGCGGTCGAGGGCGTGGCGCCGGCGATGGAAATCATCGATAGCCGCTACCAGGCCTTCCGCTTCGCCCTGCCGGATGTGATCGCCGACAATTCCTCGTCCTCGGGGCTCGTCATCGGCAGTTTCACTTCGCCCCGGCTGGACCTGTCCAACCTCGGCGTCGTCCTGTCGGTCGACGGCATGCCGCACCAGATCGGCTCGACCGCCGCCCTGCTCGGCAATCCGGTGCGCTCCCTCGTCGCGGCGGCCCGCATGGTCGCGCAATGGGGCGAGAGCCTGGAGCCGGGCGACATCGTCATGGCGGGCGGGATCACCGCCGCCCATGCGCTCAGCGTCGGCGAATATGTCGAGACCCAGATCGAAGGTCTCGGCCGCATCGCCATCACCGTGGGGGAATGAAATGCCCATCATCAATGTCACGCTGATCGAAGGCCGCACGCCCGAGACCAAGCGCGCCCTGATCAAGGAATTGACCGACGCGGCGGAGCGGGCGACCGGCGTGCCGCGCGCCGCCGTCCGCGTGATCATCTGGGAAGTGCCGGCGGCTCACTTCGGCGTCGCCGGAGTCTCCAAGGCTGAATCACCATGACGGCGGCGTCGGCCGCGCAGCAGGGCGGCGTCGTGGACGATCGCGCCCCCATCGTGACCGTCGAAGGCGGCGGCACCTTCGTGCAGGGGATCGGGGATGCCTCGATCCTGCAGGCGGCGCTGCGCGGTGGCCTTGGCCTGCCTTACGAATGCTCGTCCGGCGGCTGCGGCTCCTGCCGCATCCAGGTCCTGTCGGGCGAGACCGAAAGCCTGTGGCCCGACGCGCCCGGCCTGTCGCCGCGCGACCGGCGCAAGGGCCTGCAGCTGGCCTGCCAGACCCGCGCCTGCGGCGATGTCACGATCAAGGTCGGGCTCGACGCGGCCTGTGCCCCGAAGGTGATGCCCCGGGTGACGCGGCTGGAACTCGCCGGGGTGCGGGGCCTGACCCGCGACATCCGTGAATTCCGTTTCCGTGGCGAGAAGGCGGCGGAATTCATCCCCGGCCAATATGCCATCCTGCGCACCGCCGAAGGCTTGCGCCGCTGCTATTCCATGTCGAACCTGCCCAATGCCGAAGGCTATTGGGATTTCCAGATCAAGCGCGTGCCGGGCGGCAAGGTCAGCAATGCGCTGTTCGACATGGCGCCGGGGGCGGAGATCGGCCTCGACGGGCCTTATGGCCTCGCCCATCTGGTCGCGGACTCGGCCCGTCCCGTCGTCTGCGTCGCCGGTGGCTCGGGGCTCGCGCCCATGGTCTCGATCGCCCGGGCGGTCGGCGCCGATCCGGCCCGCAAGCTCGATTTCTTCTATGGCGGGCGCACGGCGGCCGATGTCTGCGGCGAGGCGCATCTGGCCGGCCTGCCGGGCTTTGGCGATACGCTGCGTTACCACCCGGTGATCTCCAGCCTCGACGATCCCCTCAGCGCGGGATGGACTGGCCTGAGCGGTTTCGTCCACGAGGTCGTCGGCCGGCATTTCGGCGAGGCCCTGCGCGAGGCCGAAATCTATTTCGCCGGGCCGCCGCCCATGGCCGAGGCCCTGCAACGCCTGCTGATGATCGACCTGAAGGTGCCTTTCAACCAGATCCACTACGACCGCTTCTTCTGAGGCCCAAAAAAAACATGGAAACGAACCCGGAAATCGGCCGGCGCATCGTGGTCGATGGTATCGCCACCAACTACCACGACCTGGGTCAGGGGCAGCCTGTCCTGCTGATCCATGGCTCCGGTCCCGGGGTCTCGGCTTTCGCCAACTGGCGGCTCAACATGGGGCCGCTGTCGGCCAACCGGCGTGTGCTGGCGCCGGACATGATCGGCTTCGGCTATACCGAAACCCCCGCCGGTCCCGAGTTCTCCATGGCACGGTGCCTCCGCCACCTGACCGGTTTCATCGAGGGCTTGAATCTCGGGCCGGTCGATGTCGTCGGCAATTCCTTCGGTGGTGCCCTGGCGCTCGCGCTGGCGGCCTATGCGCCCGAGCGGGTCCGCCGCCTCGTCCTGATGGGCGCGGCGGGGGTCGAATTCCAGCTGACCGAGGGACTGGACAGGGTCTGGGGCTATCAACCCTCGATCGAGACCATGCGCGAGCTGATCGGGATCTTTTCCTTCGATCCCGCCCGCGCGACCGAGGAATTGGTGCGCCTTCGCTATGAAGCCAGCATCCGCCCCGGGGTGCACGAGCGCTTCGCCGCGCTGTTTCCTGCCCCGCGCCAGCGCTGGGTCTCGGCCCTCGCGACCGACGAGGCGGAAATCGCCGCGATCGACAAGCCGGCGCTGATCCTGCATGGGCGCGAGGACCGGGTGATCCCGCCCGCCAACGCCCTTCGCCTGTTCCAGCTGCTGCCCCGGGCGGAGCTTCATATGTTCGGCCGCTGCGGTCACTGGACCCAGATCGAACATGCCGCGCGGTTCAACGCTCTCGTCGATAATTTCCTCTCGGGTGACGCATGATCAGGTTTCGCCGACTGCTCACCCTGGCCGGGGTCCTGACGGCCCTCGCCCTGCCGGCGGCGGCCGCCGACTGGGTCGACGAATGGCAGGCCCTGGCCGCCAAGACCGGCTTCACCGGGCACAAGCAATTCGCCGACATGCTTGCCGATCCGGCGGCGGTCCAGCTGGCGAAGGATTGGGAGGCTTACCGCGGCTATTCGGCGCGCAGCCTGGTCGCCGCCGCCAAATTGCCGCCCGAATTGAAGCCGGGACTCGAGATCACGGCCGAGTCCGCGGGCAAATACCCCTGGCTGAAGGATTACCTGCCCGGTCCCAGCCATGACCGGCTGGTGTCGGGCGACTGGTTCCGCTGGCACCGCATCCGTATCGTGCCGACGACGCCCTACACGATGTCGCGGGCCCGGCTGGAGGCGACGAGGAAGAACGCCAGCTTCACCATCAGCCCCAAGGGCGAGTTGCTCGATGCTCAGGGCAATTTCGCCATGCTGACCGAGGCGGGCCTGCCTTTCATCAAGCCGAACAATGGCCTCGAACTCTATTGGGCCTTCCTCTCGCGCGGTGTCGGCAACGACAATGCCGCGCTGAAGCCGATGGAACTCGCCTCCTGCCTGCCGGACAACAGGGTGGAGCGGCGTTACGTGATGCATCTCTGGTGGCAGAAGATGCATGGCCGGGTCGATGCCGCGCCGCTCGGCGGGGTCCGGGGCGAGGACGACACGGTCGAGGCGGGCTCGATCGTCTTCCTCTCGCCTCGCGACATCAAGGGTCTCGCCGCGACGCGGCGCCGTTTTGCCTCGGCCGACAAACCGGACGATTTCCGGGGCTATGTCCCGACCATGAAGCGGACGCGCATCCTCGGCGGCTCGGACACCCAGGACCCGATGACTCCGGGCATCGAGGCGACCTGGGACGAGTGGCGCCAGTCCTGGCTGAAACCCGATCCGCGCAAGTTCGATTTCAACATCGTGGGCGAGGGCTTCGTCCTGTCGCAGCCCGAGGTGGGCCATGCCTATGATCCGGCGCAATATGCGTCGAACGAATGCGAACTCGACACGATCGATCTCGAGTTGCGGCCGGTGTGGATCCTCGACGTCACCGACAAGACCGGCAATTACGTCTATGGCCGGCGCCGGCTCTATATCGACAAGGAATTCCACTACGCCCAGTATCAGGAAATGTACGACCAGCGCGGCAACCTGTGGCGGGTGCTGGACGACGCCCTGGATTTCGATCCGAAGAGCGGGTTGTGGATGGCCCGCAACTACGTGCTGTGGAATGTGATCGGCAAGCGTTACAACCGCATCACCATGACGGCCGACTGGTCGATCCTCGGCCTCGACATGGCTCGCTTCCTCGATATCGAACGGCTGCGCGACTAGCCGGGCCGTCATCCTCCCGTCGGGGCGAAATCGAAGGCGCAGTGGCCGAGGCCGCCGATGCTCGTGGCGATGCGATCGCCAGGCTTGATGGGCACCATCGGGCCAAGGGCGCCGGTCAGGATGATGTCACCGGCCTTCAGGTGATCCTCCGTCGCCGAAAGCGCGCGGGCCAGCCAGGCGGCGGCGGTCAGCGGATGGCCGAGGCAGGCGGCGCCAGCGCCGAGGGACGCGATCCGGCCATCGACTTCCAGCACCATGCCGCAGGTCCGCAGGTCGAGGCCGGCCAGTGTCCTGGGGGTCCGTCCGAGCACGAAGAAGGCGGATGAGCCATTGTCCGCGACCGTGTCGGCGAAGGTGATCTTCCAGTCGGCGATGCGGCTGTCGACGATTTCGATCGCGGGCAGGGCGCAGGCGGTGGCCCGGATCACGTCAGTCACCGTGGCGGCCGGATTGTCGATGTCGCGCTCCAGCACCAGGGCGACTTCGGCTTCCGCCTTGGGCTGGATCACCGCTGTCGGCATCAGGATGCCGCCATCCTCGATCGCCATGTCCGCGAAGAGGATGCCGAAATCGGGCTGGTCGACGCCGAGTTGGGCCTGAACCGCCTTCGCCGTGAGACCGATCTTGCGCCCGATGACGCGCCGTCCCCGATCCCGCCAGTATCGGGTATTGATCGACTGGATGCGATAGGCGGCTTCGGCGTCGGTCGCATCCAACCCGTCACGCAAGGGCGGAATGGGGCCGGCGGCATAGGCTTCGCGCAGCCGCCGCGCCACGGCTTCGGGATCGGCGCCCGCTATCTCGGTCATTTCGTTCGTCTCCTGCTTTCAGGCGGCGATGGACCCGGCCTCGGCCGGCCGCATCGCCAGTTGCCGGAACAATTCGTCGACCGCGGGGCCGGCCCGGCCGGCGGCGGTAAGGCCGAAGGCGAAGCGATCGGGGCGCAGGATCGCCACGCCCTTGTCGCGGAAACCGGCCTTGCGGAACCAGCCCACCATCAGGTCGCCGATATCCTCGACTTCCGGCAGGTCGGGCGCGCCCGACCGCGCCACGTCCTTCAAGCCCTGGGGCCGACCGGCGTAGCCGTAGAGGGTGACGAAGCGCGTGCCGAGGCGGGCGAGGCCTTCAAGCTGCCCGGCCGCGAGGCCGTCGCGCGGGTCGCAGTTCAGGCCGATCAGGGCGAAGCCGTCACCCAACATGCTGTCGAGCCGTACACGGCGACCGTCGATCAGGCGGACTTCGGGCTGGGGGGCCAGGGCGCCCTCGGGTCCGTCGCGGCGCCGACGCGGCAGGCCGAGATAGTGTCCCCGGTCATAGACGGGCATCGGCTTGAAGCCGCCCTCCTCGAACCAGCGCCGCATCGGCGGGACCAACTGTGTGATGCGCAGCAGGGCATCGCGCAGCAGGGTGCCGATCGGGTTGGTCATGGAAACGAGGTCCTTCATCAGGACCGAGATGTCGATCATCGCCTTGGCATGGCCATGGCGTTCGCGGCCATAGCTGTCGAGAATGGCGTCGTCGTACACACCGTCGAGCACGCCGCTCAGCTTCCAGCCGAGGTTGCTGGCATCGCGGATGCCCGAACTCGCGCCCTGGCCCATGAACTGGGGTGTCATATGGGCGGCGTCGCCGGCCAGCAGGACGCGGCCCCGGCGCCAGTCCCGGGCGATCAGGGCATTGAACGTATAGACCAGCTTCCGCTTGATCTCGAAATGGTCGGGATCGACATAATCGGACAGGAGTTGCCGAACGGTTTCCGGCTTTTCCATCCACTCCCTGGTCATGCCGGGCATCAGCATGAATTCGAAGCGGTGGAAACCATCCGGTTGCACGCAGCTGACCACCGGCATTCGCGGATTGACCACGAAATTGAAGTAGGGGAGGTGGCGCAGGCCGTCATGCCCGGGCTTTCGGACGAGATCGACGACCAGCCAGGGTTCGGGGAAATTGCGGCCCGTCATCTCGATGCCGAGCCGGCTGCGCACGACGCTGCGCCCGCCATCGGCGCCGACGAGGTAGCGGGCCCGAAGCGTCTGGACATCCTCCGCGATATCGCGACTGACCCGGGCGTCCGTCGCGTCGCCGAAGCGGACATCCTGGGTCGCCCGATGGGACGCGGTCACGCCGTCCGCGTCCTGGGTGAAGTCGACGAGTTCGCGCCCGCGCCAGACCTCGACATTCGGGTAGCGGGCGAGCAGGTCGGACAGCTGAGTCTCGAGATAGGGCTGATAGAAGAAATTCACCACCGGCCAGCCGAAGATCCGCTTCAAGGGCCGGTATTGGCCCAGCACGCGGCCGTCCTTGCGCACGAATTGCACCGGGGTTTCGGGCATCATACGGGCCGAGACCTCGTCCGCGAGGTCGATCGACTGGAAGATGCGCAGGCATTCGTCGTCGGTATAGACGGCGCGGGCGTTGCCGTAGAAGACGGGTTCCCGTTCGATCACGACGACCTTGTGTCCGCGTTTGCCGAGCACATGGGCAAGGACGAGGCCGGTCGGCCCCAGCCCGGTGATGATGACATCCGCCGCGAAGGGCGGCGCGTGGCGCTGGCTCATGGCGGGACCTGTCACAGAGGGCTGTATTCGGGATGGAGGAGCGAGCGCAGACCCCGTCGGAAGTTGCCGGCATTGATGGCCAGTCGATCGAGCCGGGAGTTCCTGCGCGGCCGGTGGCCCCAGACGCTGATCGCGTTGTAGGATGTCGGTCGCCAGGCCGCCTCATCGACCGTCAGCGCGTTCCACCCGAGTTCCAGCTCGAAGCCGGACGGGGAGACGACATAGAAGGAAACTTCGCGGTCATTCGGATGCTGGCCGATCTCATGAGCCATCTCATAACCGAGATCGCAAAGGCGCTCGAAGGCGTCGGTGAGGTCGTCGAGCGTCGAGACCAGCATGTTCACATGCTGGACCCTGGTGCGGATGGGGTCGAGACGAAGGCCCCGGGTCGCGGCGATCGCGATCGTGTGATGCCGCGCGTTGAGGCGAAGAAAATCGATATCCAGCATGGCGCCCGACAGGGGCTGGTGGATACGGTCGCTGAGGCGGGCGTCGAAGATTTCCTGCCAGAAGCGCAGCATTTTTTCCGGCCGTCTCGACGTGATCGCGAGATGTCCCATGCCGCTGTCGCCGGTGACGAAGCCGCTGGTCAGCATGTTCAGGGGCGTGGCGGTCGTCCTGGCCTCGATGAAGAGTTCGATGGCCATGGCTTTCGGTCCCATCAGGCGGACAAAGCCGGCTACCCCGCGAAACGCCGCCTCCTCGGTGCTGCCGGGCTCGACCGCGATGCCCCGCTCCGCGAGGCGGCGGAGCACGATGTCGAGCGCTGCCTGGTCGCGCAAGTGCCAGCCCGTGGCGACGACATCCTCGGCCGCTCCCTTGCGGATCATGAAGCGGCGCTCGTGATCATCCATGCGAAAGGCGAGGGCGTCTTCGTCCGCCGGAACCTCGTGCAGGCCGAGGCCCTGCTTCAGGAAGCGCCGCCAGTCGTGGAGCCGGTCGGATTCGACGACGACGTAACCCATGCGCGCCGCGCCGAAGAGATCGGTTTCGTCGCTCATCGCCGTGCCCCCTCCGGGCTTTGCTGGCGCAGGAAGGCGGTGGTCGCCGCGTTGAATTCTTCCGCCCGCTCCCATTGCACCCAATGGCCCGTGTTGGCGAAGAGATAGAGATCGCAATTGGGCATGCGCGATTGCAGGGCCTTGCCGCCGCTCGGCCGGTTGACCTTGTCCGCGGTGCCCCACAGCACGAGCGTCGGAATGGTACATTTGGCGAGGCGCCGATCGCGGGTGAAATCCATGCGGAGGGCGGCGGCGAGGCTGGGGGGGCGGCGCAGGGGCGGGGCCGCGACCACGTCGGGATCGATGCTCACCTCGTAACGCTGGCGGATCATGTCCTCGGGCACCGCCGCGCCGTCATGGACCAGATATTCGCGAATGAAGCTGCGCAGCTTCTCGAGGCTCGGGCCCGTGCCGCCGTAATAGTCGAGCAGTTTGCCAAGGCCCGCCGTTGGCAGGGCACGGGTCGTGTTGATGCCGCCCGGCCCCATCAGCACCAGGGCCGAGACCCGGTCCGGCCGGTCGAGCGCGAGACGAAGCGCGCAGGCGCCGCCCAGCGAATTGCCGACGAAATGCGCGCGCGGGATGTCCAGAGCGTCGAGCAGGCCCAGCATGACATCGGCGAGATCGCCGAAGGGATCCTGCCGGTTCACCCCCTTGGTCGACCGGCCGTAACCCTGCATGTCCGGCACGATCACCCGGAAATGCCGGGCGAGCGCGTCGATGTTGCGGGAATAGTTCGAAAGCCCCGAGGCGCCGGGGCCGCCGCCATGCAGCAGCACGACCGGATAACCCGTGCCGGCCTCGCTGATGAAGATCTTGCGATTGCCGAAGCTCACATGCTGCGAAGTGGGTTCCGTCCGTTGCGCTGTCACTGCCTTTTTCCTCCAGGTTTCTCTTGTGCCTGCCTGCCGGCCCGCTTCCCGGTCGACATCGCGGCCGTGTCGCGAAGTCCCGGGGCGTTCCCGTTTCTATCGAACGAATAATTATTTAAATGAACATCACTGTTCAAACAAGAGCATTTATGTCCGTCCATCATCCTTGACGGAGGGCGACAGGCGCACCCATGCTGTGCACGCCGCTGTCCAGATAGAACGGGTGTGTTCAGTGAGGGTGAGTGCCGCGCAGAAGCGCATCCGGAAGGCCGCGCTGGAACTGTTCGCCGAGAAAGGCACGGCCGACGTGACGATCAGCGAGTTGGCCGCCGCCGCCGGTGTCGTCCGAGGCACGATCTACAAGAATGTGCGGTCGCCCGAGCTGCTGTTCGAAACCATCGCCCTGCAACTGGCCGAGGAAATGGACCAGCAGGTGGTGGAGAGTTATCGCGGGATCGAGGATCCGGCGCTGCGTCTTGCCATCGGCATTCGGCTCTATATCCGCCGCGCCCATGAAGAGCCCTATTGGGGCCGCTTCCTGGTCCAGTTCGCCATGACCAACAAGGCGGTCCGGGAAATCTGGACGGGGCCGCCGGCGCAGGATCTGGCGCGCGGCATCGAAAGCGGCCGCTACGACCTCGCCGAGGGGCGGGTGTCGGCCGCGCTCGCGGTCATTTCCGGCTCGACCCTGGCCGGGATCGTTCTGGTGCTGGAAGGTCTGCGCACCTGGCGGGATGCCGGCACCGATGTCGCGGCCATGGTGCTCCGGTCGCTGGGCATCGCGAAGGACGAGGCCGACGAACTGGCGGCGCGCCCCTTGCCGGAACTGGTCCATTTCGGCTGATCCCGGGCAAGCCCGCCTTCACGGCGCCGGGACGCGACCAATCCGGTCGGGCGGGCGCGAATTGCCCGGGTGAGTAATTTCCGAGGCTGTCGCGCGCACCATGGCGAGGCCAGGATATTGTCCCGTCGCAATTCGCGCGATGGGGCGGTGCCGTGCCTTTCGCGGCTTTGGCGGAGGGAATTGACGAGATGACACAAGGGCGAAGCGCCACCGATGGCCCCGGGACGGGCTGTCCGGCACAGTGCCATCGCGACCCTTCGGGCTTTAGCGCCTAGGCGCGGGCGTTGCCTCTGGACACCCCCCGATCAAGGCAGCCGCCGCCAGGACAGAAGCAGCTGCTCAAGCGCTTCTGGCACAGCGCGGCGGGTTTCTGGCGGGGACCGTCGTCGTGGCGCGTGTGGCTGCTGGTCGCGCTGATGATCGCCGTCATGCTGCTTCAGCTGCTCACTCTTTATGGCCTGAACTTCTGGAACCGCTATTTCTTCGATGCGATCGAGCGCAAGGATGGCGAACAGTTGTGGCGCCAGGCGCTGCTTTTTCTGCCCCTCGGCGGCAGCAGCCTGCTGCTGGCCATCGTCTCCGTCTGGGCCCGCATGACGACCCAGCGACGCTGGCGCGCCTGGCTCAGCAACCATCTCTACGATTATTGGCTGGAACACGACCGGCATCGGCGATTGCGCTTCATGAACGGCGATCACCAGGGGCCGGAATACCGGATCGCGGAAGACGCCAGGGTGGCGACGGATCTGCCGATCGACCTGGTGCTCGGGCTGTTCTCATCCTGTCTGACCGCGATCACCTTCATCGGCGTCCTGTGGGAAGTCGGCGGCGCGTTACCGCTCGGGGCCGGCGGGATGACGCTGCCGGGCTATCTCGTGATCGCCGTCGTCATCTACTCCGTCGTGCTGACGGCGGCGATGATGATCATCGGCCGGCATCTGACACGGGTGATCACCGAGAGCAAGCGGGCCGAGGCCCATCTGCGTTCGGTCGGCGCCCATCTTCGCCAGACCGGCGAGGCACCTCTCATCGCCGATGTCTCGGGGGGCGAGAGGCGGTCCATCAGGGCGGCGCTGGACGAAGTCATCCGCTGGTGGCGGGCCTATTGCTGGCAATTGATGCGGATGACCCTGGTCACCCACACGAATGGTCTGCTCACGCCCGTTGTCGGTCTTCTGTTGTGCATGCCGAAATATCTGGCGGATACGATGAGCCTGGGCCAGGCTGTCCAGGCGGCGGCGGCTTTCGTCATGGTGCAGGGCGCCTTCAACTGGATCACCGACAGTTACGGCCGCCTGGCGGAGTGGACGGCTTCGGCCAACCGGGTGGCCTCCCTGCTGCTGGCGCTCGACGAGGTCGAGCGTCCGGGCAGGGCAACCGGCAT